>JAAFID010000215.1 GCA_013297765.1 Cytophagales bacterium
GATTCTGAATTTATTGTTTAGTGTACTTCATAGAGCGAGCAAGCAAGCAGAAGATTTTAGTACGATGGTACAAGTGGTCGCAAAAAATTTATGCTGTGATATGAATATTACTAAATTCTTTACCAAAACAACACAATATTGCCAAGACTGTTTCAAACCAACATCAAATAAAAAATCAGCACTCACCTTGTTTCGACACGAGTATGGTCATTTGTTGCAATGCTTGATGTTCTGTATCTTATTTTGCAGCTTTACTTTTGGGTATATTTTTATCTTGTGGCCATTGGTTTGCCTAGTGTTGCTAGTGCCTACTAAGCCAGTAAAAATGTAAACTACATTCATCAAAGCCTGCACACGGAAAAATTTGCCAATCAATTATCGTATTGGCTTTTCTGTAAAATTGGCAAAGGAAATCTGTGGAATTTCTATCTGTATCCAGTTTATTGGCGATAAGTTGTCCAGTAAAAACTGTACAGCTCCCTAAAATCTATACCTTACAAATGCTTCCATGGCCTCATACTCAGCAAGGCCTAGTTTGTTGTATGCCTCGGCAGTCGCATGATTTCGGTCTTCGGCACGTACCCAAAACTCTCGTTTGTCGTTGCCCGGAAATAATGCCGAATCTTTTTGCGACTGGTGTTTGAATATGGCTTTGCGTTTTCGCATTAGTTCCTCGGGGCTTAGTGGTACGGCCATTTCTATTTGATCTATTTCCCATTCTTGCCACGCCCCACGGTACAGCCACACGTAGCAATCTTTCATCCATGGTTCATTTTTTAGGCGTTCTATGGCTTCAAATATGGCCGCAAGGCAAACCCTGTGCGTACCATGCGGGTCAGATAGGTCGCCCGCTGCATAGATTTGGTGGGGTTTTATTTCCCTCATTAAATCCATAATTATTTTCACATCCGCCTCGCCAATGGGCTTCTTTTTTACCGTGCCTGTTTCGTAAAATGGCATGTCCAGAAAATGCACTTGCTCGTCAGGGATACCCACATACCTACAGCCAGCCTTTGCCTCGCCTCGTCTTATAAGGCCTTTTATATTCAGCACCTCCTGTGTATCTAGTTGTCCAGGAGTTTTTCCTTTTAGCGACTGCACAATATTTTGATAAATAGTTTCGCTTTTTTCTTTTTCTATTCCAGAATATTTCAAAAAATCGTTTGCAAAATCTGCAAATCGTATGGCATCATCGTCAAATACAGCAATGTTTCCAGAAGTTTGGTAGGCTACATGCACCTCATGCCCTTGATCCACTAAGCGAATGAAAGTACCTCCCATAGAAATAACGTCGTCGTCGGGGTGGGGGCTAAATATAATTGCCTTTTTGGGGAATGGAGCAGCACGCTCAGGCCTGAAACTATCGTCGGCATTAGGCTTTCCTGCGGGCCAGCCTGTAATGGTGTGTTGCAGCTGGTTGAATATTTTGATGTTGATTTGGTAAGCAGTCCCTATTTCGGTAATCAGGTCGCCCATACCATGCTCCATGTAGTCGTTGTTGGTCAGTTTTAGAATGGGTTTGCCCAAATGCTGGCACAACCATACTACTGCTTTACGTACCAATAATTCATTGTTCCAATCACAATTTTGCAGCAACCAAGGAGTCTTGATGCGTGTCAGTTCGCCAGATGCTGCCTCGTCGAGCACCACTACTGCATTGCTATGTTTCTGTAAAAAAGAGGACGGAATTTGGTCTGTTACTGGCCCTTCTACCGCTTTTTTAATCACGTGTGCCTTGCCCTCGCCCCAAGCCATCATCACTACTTTTTTTGCTTTCAATATGGTACCAACACCCATAGTTACCGCCTTGCTGGGTACACTTTCGGCACTGAAAAAATCGCTGGCCGCATCCATTCTGGTCACTTGGTCAAGTGTTATCAAGCGGGTAAATGTTTGCTCTGTAGAGCCAGGCTCATTGAACCCTATATGCCCCGTACGCCCAATTCCTAGCAATTGAAAGTCAATGCCACCAAGGTCGTCAATCTTCTTTTCGTATGCTTTGCAATACTCGTGTATCTTTTCTTTGGGGCAGGTACCGTCTGGAATGTTTATGTTTTCTGGGCGAATGTCGATGTGGTCAAACAAGTGCTCGTGCATAAACCGAACATAGCTTTGCAACGACTGTGGTTGCATGGGGTAGTATTCATCCAAATTAAAAGTAATGACATGGTCAAAAGTTACTTTATTAGCCTTGCACATGGTCACCAATTCATCATATACCCGAGTAGGAGTAGAGCCTGTAGCCAACCC
This sequence comes from Cytophagales bacterium, assembly GCA_013297765.1. GTDB lineage: Bacteria > Bacteroidota > Bacteroidia > Cytophagales > Cytophagaceae > REBA01. Next base: position 2,251 of record JAAFID010000215.1, read on the forward strand.
TAAAATACAATGCTCGCCAGCGAATTTTTTTGCATTGATGATGGCTACAATCTCTTGGGCTACAGCTATAGATGCTGCTTCTGAATCTTTGTAAATATGGGTGACAATGTGTTCTTTGGAAATTTGCATGATGCTTTTATTAGGAATTTTTAAATTTAAAAATGCACAAAAAAACCTCGACAATATTTATTGTCGAGGTTTTTTATTCTTGATACATTATTATTTGCCAAATGGAACTGAAGATTTATCCTCAGACAATGGGCTTTTGTTGGTGAGTGTTTCTACTACATCAGCATTCAGGGTAATTACTTGTCTGCTTTTGTTTAAATCGTTGGTGATAATAGTAACGATGTCAGTATTTTTCCCATCGTAAGTAGGGCCGTAAGTAATTTCCAATATGGCCGATTTGCCAGCAGGTACAGCTTCTTTGTCTAGTTTGTGGGTTATGCAATTGCAAGCAGCCTGAACAGAAGTCAATGTCAAAGGTGTTTTACCAGTATTTTTGATGGTAAATTTGGCCGATGCCTTTTGTCCTTTTTCTAGTTTACCAAAGCTATAGGTTGCTTTGTCAATTGCAGCTTTAGGCGACGCTTTCAACTGGTCTGCGGTAAAAGTTGGTTTCTCTTTTTTAGGATCTACTATTCCTTTAATATATAAAACTTTTGATGCCTCGGTAGCATTAGACGTTACAGTAATGCTTTTTACAAAATTACCTGGCCTGCCTTCACTATTGTATGAGGCTTTAATGCTGCCTTTTGCACCTGGTGCTATAGGTTCTTTGGTCCAAGATGGGGTAGTGCAACCGCAAGAGGCACGTACATCTGACAATATCACTGGGGCATTGCCTGTGTTTGTAAATTGAAATTCTTGAACGGCTTGCAAACCTTCATCAATCATCCCAAAATCGTGTTTGTCTTCTTCAAATTTCAATACACCTTGAGCAAGTGTTGCACCTTGTGAAGCCATTAGGATACAAGCTGCGAAGAGTAGGTTCTTTATCATAGTTTTATTATTGTTAGTTTTCAAATTTATTATTTATCCAAAATTATTCCAATTCTATTTCATATTTACTTTTTTCTCAAAAATCCTTTTGGATTGTGGGTATGAAACAATCTTTCCCTACTTCTATCTGATTCAAAAGTGGTATTGATTTTTAAAAATTCTTTCACCGCTTCCATAGGCCCTGGGCCAAAGTGCGGCAACACTGGATTGCCATTGATGTTCGTATCTTCTACAATAATGTATTCACCAGTTTTTACAAGTGGTGCATAAGCCATCAATTCGTCCAATACGTGTTTTTTTGAATGATCAGAATCCAATATAAACAGCAATTTGGTATGCGGTTGTATTTGCGATTTAATTAATTGTAAAGTTGCAGCACTAGTAGATGAGTCAGCAACATATTGTACTCTTGCGTGACTAGGGCGTTGTATGCTGGTATCGGTATCAATACTGATTATTTTTCCTGTACCCAGTATGTCGCAGATATGGGCGAGAAACATAGCACTACCACCAAATCGTGTACCTGTTTCTATAATCAAATCAGGTTTTTGCTCTACTATTATTTCCTGGTAAATCCACAGATCATTTGGGTTCTTTACAGTGCGAGTACCCATCCAATTCAAGTCGCCAGCGTGATAATAAAAAAGTTTGTGGTAATAATTGACAATGCAAGATTTGAATATTCCCTTGGTAATTCTTTTTTGTAATGAATTTTGAAGCTTACGAAAAAAACGCACGATATAAATGGGATTATAAATTAAAGTTCAGCTAGGTTAGCAGTTTTTAAAATTAGAGTAAAAATATGAATTATACTATGGTTAGCGAGGGGTTATTTTGTAGGTATTAATTTGTCAAATGATAACTTCTAAATAAACTACGTACTTTCATGGCTATAACTCCAAAAAATGCTTCTTTGAAAATACCTGATGACATTTTAGAAACCCCATGTGTACGGTCGGTAAATATCACAGAAACCTCTTGTATGTTGAAGCCAAATTTCCAAGCCATAAATTTCATTTTTATTTGAAACGCATAACCTACAAAATGAATTGCATTGAGGTCTATAGTTTCTAGCACCTTGCGACGATAGCACTTAAACCCAGCCGTACTGTCGGCTACAGGCATACCCGTAATGAAACGCACATACCAACTTGCAAAATAAGAAATCAAAACCCGCTCTATAGGCCAGTTCACTACATTGATGCCTTTTACATAGCGAGAACCTATGGCTAGGTCTGCCCCTTCTAGCTCGCAGGCTTGGTGCAACTTTAGCAAATCTTCAGGATTGTGAGAGAAATCGGCATCCATTTCGCAAATATATTCATAGCCATTTTTTAAAGCGTATTTAAACCCATGAATATATGCCGTACCTAAGCCTAGCTTGCCTTTACGCTCTTCTATATGCAGTCGGTTTGGAAATTCTAGTTGCAGTTGTTTCACTATTGCAGCTGTGCCATCGGGCGAGTTGTCTTCTACCAC
>JAAFID010000216.1 GCA_013297765.1 Cytophagales bacterium
AATCCACAGCATCAATTCAAAACCATACATATTGCTGGTACCAATGGTAAGGGAAGTAGCTCGCACCTACTTGCAGCCATATTGCAAAGTGCTGGCTACAAAACTGGTTTGTACACGTCGCCACATCTCAAAAATTTTACAGAAAGAATCAAAATTGATGGGCAAGAGATAGCCGAAGACTTCGTTACTGCATTTGTAAATGAGCATCAAAATTTATTTAAAACCGTGCAACCGTCTTTTTTTGAAATGACTGTGGCAATGGCTTTCAAATATTTTGAGCAGCAGCAGGTAGATGTGGCCGTGATAGAGGTGGGGCTAGGAGGGAGGCTAGATTCTACCAATATTATAACGCCTGAAGTCTGCCTGATTACCAATATTAGCATGGACCACCAAGCATTGCTGGGCGATACCTTGCTGAAAATTGCAGCCGAAAAAGCTGGAATTATCAAACCAAATATTCCAGTTGTTATTAGCGAATCGCAGCCCGAGCTGGTCGATTTTTTTAAGCAATATGCACATGATAAAAATGCCCCAATCTTTTTCGCAGATCAACAATTTGAAATAAAAAATCCTAAAACCGAGAATGGATTTTTATACTTAGATATTTATGAAAATGGGCGATTGATTTTTGAAAAATTACCCAGTGAATTGACTGGTAATTATCAATTGAAAAATATATTGGGGGTATTAGTAATTGGTAAGCAACTTAATTCATTAGGTTTTGCTATTCTTTCCACCCATATACAGCAAGGCCTGGGGCAAGCAGTGGCATTGACTCAATTGAAAGGAAGATGGCAAACGTTGCAAAAAAATCCTTTGGTAATATGCGATGTGGCACACAATGAAGCGGGCATTGCCAATATAGTTTCGCAATTATTTTCAATCCATTTTAATCAATTGCATTGGGTACTGGGTGTGGTAAGCGATAAAGACATTGACAAGATTTTAGCACTACTTCCCCTCAATGCCTATTATTATTATTGCCAAGCTCAAATACCGAGGGCACTTGATGTACATGTACTCTATCAAAAAGCTACAGCCAAGGGTTTAAAAGGTGAAATAGTGAAAGATGTAAAACAGGCTTTGCAAACGGCAATTTCAAATGCTCATCCAGATGATCTTATCATGGTTGGTGGTAGTACTTTTACTGTTGCAGAGGTGGTGTAGTTCTTATTGCAATCAATTCAATGGTGCTGGAATATGGTCATTAATTTTGTCTAGGAAAAGCACCGTGCTACCATCAGGATCGTTGGCAAAATTGGGCACAAATTTTACTCCCGAAAGTAGCTCATTGGATTTGTAAGAGCCTCTAGAATATACCGTTTGGCAAAAAGTATCGTCAAATGCCTTAATGATGATAAAAAACTCAGCGTCGGCATCTTCCAAATCTTTTATAGATAATCCTTCTAATGGGCTATTGCTATCTATGGGGTGCACAATGGTCCAGGTCATAGGAAAAAAATTAACTTTGTCCCTCTCTAGTTTTAATTGTGCATACCGTCGTTGTGTGGTGTTGTTTTCTTCTCTAGTGGTGTACGACATGGTTACTTGTACCTCAATCTCTATCAGTTGGTTGCTTCGACCATTGATTATGCGAAACATAAAAGCATTGATATTGCGGTACGGTGCAAATATGGCATTGTCGCTAAACAGTATGTTGGCTGTAGGCTTAGAGAACCGACCATATAAAATACCAGTTACCAATGCAAAGCTAAGCACTCCTGTAAGTGCTTCCATGGCGGCTATAAAACTAGAGAAAAAACCTATAGGGCTGATGCGGCCATAACCTACTGTAGTAAGCGTTTGGGCACTGAAGAAAAATGCTTCCATAAATTTTTCTTGCTCGGTATTGGTAATTGCCCCTGCCAGATGTGTCTCTACCCCTAGAAAATAATAGATAAAGGCATAAAGCAAATTCATAGTGAAATACAGCAGCACTATCACCAGCAGAAAATGTTGCCAAGAAATACTGATGAGCCAGTGGTAAGGGCTAAAACTTTGTAAAAAAGATTGGCCTTTTCGTTTCAAATTAAAAGACCCATCACGATTTAGCAACCGCCCGCTACCACCTGCTTTGCTGCCAAAACCTAAATCTTGAAATTCGTTGTTTTTGAACAGTGACTTTAGTTTTTCTGAAATCAAAATTTTATGTTTTTAAATTTGACGGAGTGCTTTTATTAATGCTTGGTTTTCGCTGGCTGTGCCCACGGTTATTCTTACGCAATCTTCACATAGCGTAACCATAGAACGGTCTCTAGTAATTATTTTTTTTGCGACCAATTTTTCATACACTTCATGCCCGTGGTGCATTTTTACCAATAAAAAATTGGCGTCTGAGGGGTGTATTTTTATCACCAAATTTAGTTTCCCCAATTCTTCCTCTAGCCATGCTCTTTGGGTCAGTATTTCTTCTACCATCATCTCTTTGTTTAGTAGATTGTGCAATGCTTCTAGAGCCATTTCTTGCGTCACTTGATTGATGTTGTAGGGGTATTTTACTTTATTAAATATCCCTATAATTTCTGTCGATGCAAATGCCATTCCTAGTCGCAGTGCAGCCATTCCCCAAGCTTTAGAGAATGTTTGAAGAATAATTAAGTTTGGGTAATCTTTTATTTTTTGGGTAAATGATTTGTCTGGTGCAAAGTCTATGTAGGCTTCATCAATCACCACCAAACCATTGAAATTAGTCAATAGTTGTACTATGTCTTTGGTATAAATGGTGTTGCCTGTGGGGTTGTTTGGCGAGCATATCCAAATTACTTTGGTATGCTTGTCTATTGCAGCTAGTACAGCCTCTACGTTTATTTGATAGTTGGGTGTGAGTGGTATTTCTTTTACAGTCACGTCGTTGATATCTGCACACACTTTGTACATGCCGTAGGTGGGCGGCAGGGTAATCACATTGTCTGCACCTGGGTTGCAAAATGAGCGAAACACCATATCAATGGCCTCGTCGCTGCCATTGCCCAAAAATACTTGCTCGGGTTCTAGTCGTTTCAAGCGGGCAATTTTTTCTTTCAACGCCTTTTGTTTCGGGTCGGGATAGCGGTTGTATGGCTGTTTAGAAGCAGTTTCGTAAGGGTTTTCATTGGCATCTAGAAAAATTCCGTCCTTGCCTTCATATTCGTCACGTGCTGATGAATAGGGCTTTAAATTTTTTATATTTTGTCTAATGAAAAGATTGAGATCAAACACTTTTTTATAATTTATTTTAGAATAACAAGGAAAATGAGCTGCAATTTACGGCAATTAAATTGGGAATGAAAGGAGAAGTGAGCAATATCAAATACCGGTATCGGTTTTTTTGTTTCCCAATTTAGCCATTCAATCTCAAAACGAAAATTAACTATTCGTACACATTAATCTATTTAGATTGTTAATTTTGTAAAAATGCAAGCTGTCTTATCGCTGCCTTGAGCAATCGAGGGAGAGGAAAGTCTGGGCAACATAGAGCACCGTACTTCCTAACGGGAAGGATTCAATTTTCAAAGATTGAAGACAGATAGTGCCACAGAAAATATACCGCCTAGCCTAGGCTAGGTAAGGGTGAAATGGTGGGGTAAGAGCCCACCGCATTAGTGGCAACACTAGTGGCATGGTAAACCTTACGGGTTGAAAGACCAAATAGGTCACGCTTGGGGCGGCTCGTCCTTGTGGTGGTAGCGATACCACTGCTTCGTGATGGGTAGGTCGTTAGAGCCTTGTGGCGACGCAAGGCCTAGATAAATGATAAGACTCGACAGAACCCGGCTTACAGGCTTGCATTTTTTTTATTTGAATAATAAATATCGCCGTTACAGTCGATGTACGTAAGCCTTATGAATTAAAATGCAAAATCAATAGTTTAGCATTTTTTTTCTGCGATATGTTATTATCACATATAAATTTTACAACAAATCTCCTTTTTAGTGAACATCATGTATAATCGTGAACATCGGGCGGACGCCCTGATAATAAAAGGGCACCGACGGACGTCGGCGCCAGCGGGGGGGGTAAAAAATTTATTTAGATATGATTTTTAAATATGACTTTTCAGTTTCAGGAGATAATTTTTATCCCGATAGAATACTGAATGAAATTCAAGGTAATTTTAATATAGATTCTTATTTCAAGCCAACTGATAAGAAATTTAAAGGTGGTTCTGAAGAGTATGGTTATGGAGGGATATCCTTTTGGCATTCTAAAAAATTCTCAACTGAAGACGAGATATTAAAATATGAGAAGGATTTTATTGATTTTATAGAAAAAAATTATTCATTATTTATTGAAAATGGAGTAAGTGAATTAGAAATTTTTATGGAGATTTATTTTGATGGGGGGCAATGTAATTTTGAAATTTTCAATAGAGAAATGTTAAAGCAAATTAAAAGCTTTGAGGTTTCCCTTCCTATTAGTGTTTATGTGTTAAAAAATGAAGAGCTTCAAAAATGGGAGAATGAAATTAAGCTAGTTTGGTGATTACTAGCCCCCGTCTGGTCTAAGTTTTAAAAATCAAAATCTGGTTGAAGTTTAGCCGCAGGCGTAACTTCGACCTAAAATGAGGAAAGTTTTCAACCCCGTCTGGTCGAAGTTTAAAAAATTAAAATCTGGTTGAAGTTTAGCCGCAGGCGTAACTTCGACCTAAAATGAGGAAAGTTTTCAACTTTCGTATCTATCTTTTTCCATAAATCTATTATTTTT
>JAAFID010000217.1 GCA_013297765.1 Cytophagales bacterium
TCGCAACCCAGCTCTATGTTTATTTGCTTTAGACCTAGAAAATTGTCTTGAAAACCTTCGCTTGCTCTAATAGCTCCACCAGTAGTGGTATTACTTCCAGCGATATATTCGGCAAATGTAGTAAAGGTTTTATCTCTTTGCTCAAGGTAATCGGTTTTGTAGTTTGTACCTGTGCAAAGTGTTACGCCTGCCTTAAGCTCTTGTGCCAGTTTCATCCATTCGCCCATAGTAACCCTATCGGCTGCGCCTTTACCTACATTATTTTTGAAACTGAGAAAATTGGCTGGCAATGAACCCCAACGCAACACTTCCGGCTGGAAATCTTTTAATAAATCTACTGCCGTTTTTGCAAAATTATCGCCTCTAAAATCTTTCTCTTTGTACAATTTAAAATCGTCCAAGAAAATAGTTCCTGCCCCTTTAACATTGAAATCAAAAGCAAAGTAATTATCGCCAACTTTTAGCGGTTTAAAGGTATAGCTGTAAACTTTCCAATCGTTGGTAATTGCTGTTTCTGGCGAAACATAAAACTCTTGTCCAAAGAAATGGTCGTGAATTCTTGCATTTACTTTGCCCGAAAAATCATTTCCTTTTTTGGCTGCAAAGGTCAATATGTAATTTTGAGTAGGATCTAGGTATAGGTTGTAAATTAATTTATTTGTGATAAGTCCATTATTGCCTGAACTTAGAAATTTAAGTGCTTGCAAACCTTGGTAAGGAGTTACCTTGTCCCCACTGGCTGTGCCACCAGAATATTCCCAATTGAGATCTTCATAAAGGTCGCCCGACTTCGCATCTATTGGATGCTCAAAAACGCCATAAGGAATTTTGTTCAGCAACAATTGCGAACGATTCCAAAATGGTGTTTGACTATAATTTGCGTTTATACCATACCCCTTCGCTTTGCCCGATATTTGGTTGGTCATTTTTATGGTAGTTTGGGCTATGCTTTGGGCTATAGCTGCTGTACAAAAAAATAAAAGAAACGTCTTCTTGATTTTTTGTTGAATATTTATCATTTTATTTTTGAAATAATTAATCTTATAAATTCTTAAAAAAAACAGCGTAAAATCTAGAAAACCGCTGCAATTGGTAATATTCCACTAAACCCCTTTAGTACTAGATTTTGGTACTTGCCCGTATGGCAAATGGTGTATAATAATTGATATAACTATTGCAATAACATCTTTTGAATATGGGTTTTGGCACCTATTGCCTTAAATACATATAGACCCTTAGGCAACATACTAACATCAATATCGTTGTCTTTTTGTACAATTTTGCTGGCAATTAATACCTTGCCCGTCAAATCTGAAATAGTATATTCTGTATAAGATGGATCTGCAAAACTTGCATGCAACATATCTTTTGCTGGATTGGGGTATATATTAATTTCCTGATTGCTGTAAAAATCCTCAGTATTGGTAACATTATTGTTTTTAAAAATTTCTAACTCCCTTAATCCTAGATAATCTCCTGTATTTGCCCAATTGACACCACTTATTGCCAATTGACCAATGATTCTAATACCCTTGGCAGTAATCGGGTTATCTCCAAAAAACAAAATCGGGTCTGTGTTCATTGAAAATTGCTCTGCACCATAAGGATATTCGGGAAAGTTAGCAATGTTCAAATCTGTCCACGTTTGACCATCATTGGTAGTTTGAACTTTCATTCCAAAACCAAAGAAATTTTTTCTATTGTCATTTCTTGATAAAACGCTCACATGCGTCAATTTTAAACTAGTAATTCCAGTCTTCTCTTCGTCCCAAACAACACCCACTGCTTCATAAGTGTTTTTAGCATCTGCTTGTCCATTGTTAAGTGAAGCATTGACCATTTTACCATCGTTTGCTGCTGCGAATACTTTTCTATTACTATTAGAAGTATAGTTGGGCAAGCCTGTCCATTGATAGGCAGTACCAGTGGGGGCAATATTTACCAAACTAGCATTATCAACTTCTATAAATTTAATCGCTACTGGGCTCATGTTCATATTGGCTTTTACTGCTATAGCTTTTACTAGCCTGCTATCTGTAACCTCAAAAGATGAAGTATATTTTTTACTTGATTTGCTTGGTGTGCTACCATCGGTAGTATAATATATTTCTGCTCCAGAGGTAGCAGTAGTAAGCGTTATGGTGCTTTTGTTGCTAAGTGGAGATACGGCTATTTGTGGTTTTACAACAGAGGTCGCAAAGCTAGTATAAACTCCATCAGCAATAAGTTTTAGTGCCGCTTCTATTGCACTTTTACTTCCGTCTTCTCTACATCCACCTCCTACAATTTTATTAGTTCTAGGATCCAATACCCCAAAGGAAGTAGTTACCTCGCAATTCAACATAAAATAATCAATGCCTTGTATGGATATAGGTATGTTTTTATAACCTGGATATCTATTTCTCCAATCATCTGGCCAATCGTGGTCGCCTGCATCTTTCGATGAGCATCGTGGATAGGTATTATGAGATGTTAGAAAAAATGCAAAATTAATTTTGTCTTTGTATTTAATAATGTCGTCACTTACTGCCGGTGCCTCTTCAAAACAATAACCACAATCTACTGTGGATTGAAACATAATTAATGGTTTATCGGCCATTAAATCATTGATGGAATAAATGTTCCTTTCGCAGTCTTGAAATATTCTTTGACCTACAAATTCTCCTTTGTAGCGTGTGTTTCCAAAAGGAACTGTTTGGGCATGAGCAGCAAATGTGGAAAATATCCATATCAAGGGGATAATTACTTTTTTCATAATATTGAGAATTTATTTTTATGTGTTTGAGAGTTTACTTTACTATACTTAATCTATTGGTGAATTTTTGTGTACCACTTTGTGCCTGCACAGTGTATATGCCAGAGGGGAGGTTGGCAATATTGAATACATATTCTTTTTCTATCCCTGTCAAGGTATATGCTGCCACTTGCTCGCCCAGTTGATTGTAAACCGCAATAGATTGCATCCCTGCTCGGGAAATATTAGCAACAACCTCTGTATTGGCTGGGTTGGGGTACAATGAAAATGATACTGCTGGAGCTAGGTTTTCTTCTGCTACTGCCGTAGGTATTGCTGCTTTGCCTATCGCCAAACTAATGCTCTTTCCCGGTAGGGTAATGGTGTAGCTATTTGCTTTGTTCAACTTGCCTAGGAGTACAGCATTTTTACCGATAGTTGTGGTGTACACCTCCAGCTCATCTGGCAATACTGCACCTACTAGTTTTACAGATTTCTCTTTAGCGTCACTGTTGGTAAGCAGGGTACTCAAGGTTTGATTGTCGTAATGTGTAAAGCCTAGAGATAGAAGTGTAGCATCAGTAGAAATAGCATCACAACGGATAGAATTGGCTTTTACCTTGTTGGTAACTTTGATGGCATAATACATTATTTTGTCTGCCTCTCCCTCATTATTGGTAAGTATACACCATAGGTTTATTTTACCAGAAACTACAGCATTGTAGATATTGCCGCAATATTTCATTAGACCATCTACATCGTTAGAGAATCCTGAGGTTTCTGACATCCACATTTGCTTGTTGTATTTGCCTGCAAACGTAGCCGTGTTCACCCATTGCGTGGCACTTGGCCCACCTACTTTTATGCCATCGGTGTCGTAATTGTGGAGTGCAAAGGCATCTATTCTTTCCATCAAATCAGGATACTTGGTGGCTTCCCTATAAAAATTAAGCACATTGCTTTGTGCCCACAATATTTCTCCAAAAAACATTTTGGTAGTTAATCCTTCTTTCTTCATTTTTTTGGCGACTACATCTCCCGCCTTTGCCATTTCTGCGGGCGTGTACACACATGAGCCGTAAGGTTCGTTAAACTCAGGCTCATTTTGAATACTTATAGAATACAAATCCTTGCCAGTTTGCTTTTTCCAAGCCCTTATCCAACCTACAATCCATTCTGCAAACTCTTCGTACATATCGGCTTTCAGCTTGCCACCGCATAAATGTCTTAATTTAATATCTCTATTGGCGTTGCAAGGCGACCATCCAGGCAATACCTCTTTGCCACCCAAATTATACACTGCATAAGGCGATGCCGCCATGTCTTTCATCCAACCTGGAGGAGAAAATACTGTAGCAATGAAGAATGGAGGATTGGGCTTTGCGTAAACTTTATTTGCCCAATCTATTACATTTTGGTTAAACTTAAATTTACTATCATCTAACAAATTGGGGTCACTATTATCATTGGCAGCCTCTTCCAATTCTCCACAATATTCTCTATCTACTACTAAGCGATAAAATGCAGGCTCTAGTGCTATCGTATTGTCATCGACCCACCCATGGCTTCCAAAACCAGTTATCTTTTGATAGGTTTTGGAAATGTCAAGGGTTACTGTAGCTGTCTGGGCTACTGCACTGAACAACGTAATCCATAAAGCAGATTGTAGTAATAGAAATTTTTTCATCTTTATTTTAATTTAGTATTAAAGGCAGTTGGATTAATCTCTCCTTTCCAGCTACTATTTACTATTCTAGCACCAACTGACTTACTTCATTGTTTACTTTCAAGGTGTAAACTCCCTTGGCTAGGTTGCTCAGGTCTAAACTGGTGTCGAATTGGCTAGACTTCAACGTCAATACTACTTTGCCAG
>JAAFID010000218.1 GCA_013297765.1 Cytophagales bacterium
TGTCTCTGCATTTACATCCAAAAAAGCAATGGTTTGAAAACGCTCATCACCAGAAAGTCTCTTAAATTTTGGAGCAAATAATTTGCAAGAGCCACACCAGTCTGCATAATATTTTACTACTGCCAATGAGTGTTGTGAAATGGTTGTTTCGAAATTGCTATCGTCGGTAGGGATTAGTGCCATGTGAATTTGATGAGAATGAATTTATTGGAATAATAGACTTTGTGCTTAATATCGAGGGTTTAGTTTTACCTACCCAATCTCCAAACTATATCCTGCCACAAAAGACTTGCCTTTTGAAAGCGAACGAATGCCCATTTTGTCTTTGAATTCTCCTTCATAACCAACCGTGTCGGCTATGCCTAGCCAAGGTTCTATACACACGAAGGGAGAGCCGCCTTTTTTTGACCAAATTCCCAAATAAGGAAATCCTGCAAAATCCATTTTAATACTATGTTTAGATTTGTAGCTTTTAAGCGAAATTGCACTTGACCTCAAATCGTCAAATATTAAAGCGTCGTTGTCAAACAAATCTTTTTGAAGCGGAATTGTTTTTTGATTTTTAAGCATTGGCATTTCCTTTCCATTTCTCAATCCATTGTCAAGCAATTTTGTAGATACGGTTTCTTCCTTTTCAAATTCTAAATAGTAATCTGAAAACTTTTCATTGGCCTCAAGCGGACAGTTGAAGGCAGGGTGTGCACCCAACGAGAACCAAATTGTTTGCTCGTCACAATTTTTTACCTCATAGTTTACCAGCACCTTGTTGTTTTCTAGACTGTATCGCACATACAGCTCAAATTTATAAGGATATATTTTTAAAGTTTCTACATTGGATCTTAATACATAGGTCAATGAATTCTCTACCTGATCTACCAACTCAAAGTGCATATCTCTCGCAAAACCATGTTGCGGCAATTCGTATTTATGCCCATCAATGGTGTAGGTATTTTCGTGAACTTTCCCTACGATAGGAAACAATACTGGTGCACGCCTAGCCCAAAAAACAGGGTCACCTTGCCACAAATATTCTTTGCTGGTAATGGTATTTTTTATGCTTACCATTTCAGCACCAGAACTTTTTACGGTGAGTTTTAAGAACTCATTGATAATAATTGCAATCATTTGTGTGGAGGTGTTTTTAAATGTTTTTTATCTTGTTTTTTTCTAGACCACATATTCAGCGATTCTACAAAAAGCGAAAATGCAATTGAGAAATAAATGTATCCCTTTGGTATTACCTTGTGAAAAGCCTCTGCTACGAGCAATATTCCTATCAATAACAAAAACGTCAAAGCCAACATTTTAATCGTGGGATGGGTATTTACAAAATCACTAATAGGTTTTGCAAATAATAACATGATGATAAGCGATATTACCACTGCTATCACCATAATTACCAAATCTTTGGTAGGGTCATCCACCAAGCCAATAGCCGTTAATATAGAATCAAAAGAGAATACAATGTCTAAAAAAACGATTTGAACTATTGCAGAGGCAACGCTTAATTTCGATTTTGTATCCGCCTCTTCTACGTGTCCTTCTATTTTTTCATGAATTTCTATAGTGCTTTTGTAAATCAAAAATAACCCTCCAGCAAGCAGTATCAAATCTCGGATGCTAATGTCAAGGTCAAACCCAAGAAGATTGGTAATTAGTGGTTGGGAAAAACCTACAATCCAAGAGATTGTCCAAAGCAATACAATACGCATAATTAATGCTAATGCCAACCCGATGGTACGTGCTTTGCCCTGAGATTCTTGGGGCAACTTGTCTGACAAGATTGATATAAATAGCAAGTTGTCTATCCCCAGCACTATTTCCATTAGGGTAAGCGTAGCCAAACTAATCAATCCTTGTACTGTAAATAAAGATTCTAACATAATTATGATAGGCTATGCCAATGTTAAAAATTGTAGGTTATTGTATGTAAGATTTTTTTCTAAGAATAGATTCCATAAAACGCAAATCATTGTCAGAATTAAAAATCTTAAATGGCAAATGAAGCATTTGTCCTTTAGATATTTCCAATAGAAAATGATCTTTATTTTTAGATGCTTTTTTTATCATTGGCCACTGAATGATACTACCTTCTTTTGCATTAACCCTAATCAATATTTGTCTAGAATCGATTTCGTAACCCAATTTTTCAAACATAATTTTGTTTTGCTCTAATTGCGTAACCCCAGCAAACTGTATTGCCCAAAACAATATGTAAAGCAAAGGTGCAAGAATGGCTGGAACTATAAACCACCATTTGTAGCTTGGCAATGCAAATGCTATGCAACCAAAAATAATCGGGCCAAAGATATACCACCATTGGCTTTTAAGCAGGTTGGTAAGGCCAATGGTAATATAGGTTTGTTTAGGAAATTGATATTTTTTTGTTTTGATAATCATTGATATTACTGTTTTTATTCTCTATTTATTTACAAGCCTTTAAGCTGATATCCATGCTTTTTACCGAGTGCGTAAGTGCCCCTACAGATATATAATCTACGCCAGTTTCTGCAATAGCTGCTATAGTATTTAACGTAACACCGCCAGATGCCTCTAGTGGTATTTTACCATTAACCATGCTTACAGCTTGGTTCATGTCTAGCAGGTTCATATTGTCCAGCATTATTCTATAAAGACCGCCTTCTGCCATTGCTATTTCCAGTTCTTGCAAGTTGCGTACTTCTACCTCAATTTTTAAGTCTAGTTGATTGTCAAAAAGATATTTTTTTGATGCTTTTATTGCTTGCGATACTCCGCCTGCATAATCAATGTGATTGTCTTTTAGCAATATCATGTCATACAATCCATAGCGATGGTTGTGACCACCACCTATTGCTACTGCCCACTTTTCAGCCAAACGAAAATTAGGTGTAGTCTTACGAGTATCTAGTAGTTTAGCTTTGGTATGTTTGATTGCAGAAATGTATTGTTGGGTCAAAGTCGCAATGCCACTCATGCGTTGCAAGCAATTCAATACCAATCTTTCTGCCTTTAAAATAGCATGTACGTTGCCCGAAACTATTAACCCGATATCGCCAAAATTCACACTATCGCCGTCTTTTTTAAATAATTCCATTTTCAAAGTAGGGTCAACTACTTCAAATATTTTCTTAGCCATAGCCATTCCAGCTATTGTGCCTTTATCTTTAAATATAAGTTGTGCTTTGCCTTGCTGCGATGCTGCTATTGCAGATAGTGAGGTATGGTCGCCATTGCCTACATCTTCTAGTAACGCAGACGATATAAACTCCACTAATTTTTGTTCTGTAATGTAAGGCGGCAACACGTTTAATGGCAATAAATACGGATAATTTACAATTATTGTAGCACATCAATACCGATGGCATTCAATTTCCCAATCACAAAAATAGGCATAATAATATGAATTGTAAGATAAATTTTCATACCATGATAGTAAAAAAACAAAACCCTGGAAAGTCTAGAAACCAGGGTTTTGAAAAACTGCATTATTGAACTTAACTTATTCTCTACTAAAATCTAAATAATCTATTTTGAATGCTCCTTTAACGTCTTTAATATAAACTAAAACTCTAAATGCTGTTCCTTTTGATTGATAATTGCCTATTGTGTAGGTTAATCCTTCTTTTGATGCTCCTTTGTGTACGTATTGAAAATCTGTAGCGGGATATTTGCTAAAGAAATCTTTGATTACAAATTCTGCTTGTGTTTTACTATAGCTTCCCTTTTCACCATCAAAACCTAGGTCTATCATATCATTAAATAACTTGCCCAGCTCTTTATGGTTTCCAGCTTTAATGGCCACTTTTGTGGCATTAATTAACTCGTCTTGAGCGTATGATATGCTCCATATTGCACATAATGCTAATGTAAATATTCCTTTTAAAGTGTTTTTTTGTATCCAATTATTCATTGTTCGCAAACAAGCCAAAATAATGCCAAAATAAAAAACCGTAGCCAATGTTTGAAATTACTTTTCAACATCTGCTACGGAAGTAGTTAAAGAATGAACTATTTTTATTTTGCGACTTGAATGCTCAGTTCTTTCAATTGTGCATCGGCAATAGTCGAGGGCGAATCTATCATTACATCTCTGCCAGAATTGTTTTTGGGGAAAGCGATGAAATCTCTGATGCTATCGGCTCCACCAAAAATAGAACAAAGTCTATCTAACCCAAATGCAATACCTCCATGTGGTGGCGCACCATACTCAAATGCATCCATCAAAAATCCAAATTGTGCTTTAGCTTCTGCTTCTTCAAAGCCCAAGGTCTCAAACATTTTTGCTTGCAAATCTTTGTCGTGAATACGAATAGATCCACCACCAACTTCTACACCATTGATTACCATATCATAAGCATTGGCTCGCATAGCACCTGGGTTGGTATCAAAATATTGAAAGTCTTCTGGTTTTGGCGATGTAAATGGATGGTGCATGGCAAAATATCTTTTTTCTTCTTCGCTGTATTCTAACAATGGGAAATCTACTACCCAATGCACTGAATATTGATTAGGGTTTCTTAATCCCAATCTTTTGCCCATTTCTAAACGCAAATCGTTCATGGCACTTCTTGTTTTGTCTATCTCGCCAGAAAGTACCAACA
>JAAFID010000219.1 GCA_013297765.1 Cytophagales bacterium
GCTGGTGACCCAGCTGTTCCTGATATGAGCATTACGCCACACAAAGGCAAAGTTACAGTTGCCTTTGTGGAATTTGCATTGAGAGATGGCAAATCGACCATCTTTTATTTGGATAAAATAAGAGAAGCCACCAAGGATATTGCTGGTGCAGATATCACCGTAGATCGTGAGCAAGGCGGTCCACCTGCTGGAAAGCCTATCAATATTGAGATTACAGGTGATGACTATAGCACACTTATTCCAACCTCTATGGCATTTATCAAATATATAGATTCGCTACAGATAGGTGGTATAGAGCAATTAAAATCAGATTTGCTAAAAACAAAACCTGAAATTGTGATTGATATTGATAGGGAGAAAGCCAATACCGAAGGCATATCTACAGCCCAGATAGGCATGGAACTAAGGACGGCTGTATTTGGCAAAGAAGTTTCAAAATTCAGAGACGATAATGACGAGTTTCCTATTCAGTTGCGTTATAATTATGACCAAAGGAACAACATTGAATCGCTCATGAATTTAAAAATTACCTATAGAGATATGACCATGGGCGGGCAAGTTCGTCAAGTACCATTGGCATCGTTGGCGACCATCAAATACACCAATACTTTTGGCGGTATCAAAAGAAAAAATCAGAAACGCATCATTACCATTTCTTCTAATGTGCTTTCTGGCTTTAATGCCAACGAAATAGTGAGCAAAATCAATAGTGCTATCCCTAATTTTAATTTGCCAAGTGGCGTGAATATTCAACTTACAGGTGAGCAGGAAAACCAAAAAGAAACAGGAGATTTCTTGAGTATGGCGATGTTGATTTCGTTGATGTTGATATTTTTGATACTGGTGACACAGTTCAACTCTATCAGTAAGCCAGCCATCATACTTTCAGAAATTATATTTAGTGTAATAGGTGTGCTGCTTGGGTTTTCTATTTTTAAAATGGAATTCTCTATCGTAATGTCAGGGATAGGTATTGTTGCCTTGGCTGGTATCGTGGTGCGGAATGGTATTCTACTAGTAGAATTTACAGAAATGCTGGAGAAAGAAGGTATGCCTACTCGTGATGCAATTATACTTGCAGGCAAAACCCGGATGACCCCAGTTTTATTGACCGCCACGGCTACTATACTTGGCTTAGTGCCGCTTGCTGTAGGGTTGAATATGGATTTTGTAACCTTATTTACTGAATTAAATCCCCACATCTACTTTGGTGGCGATAGTGTTGCCTTCTGGGGACCGTTGTCTTGGACCATGATATTTGGGTTGAGCTTTGCGACTTTCCTTACTTTGATTCTAGTGCCAGCTATGTATTTGTTGGTAGATAAATTGAAAGTAAAGTTGAAAATGAAAAAGCCCGATGCAGTGCTCACCGCAGAAGAGTTGAAAAAGTTTCATGTTTAACTAAATTTCTTTTCCTTTAAAATCCGTGCATTGATGATTGATTGATGCACGGATTTTTTTTTATCAATGAGGTAATTTTTCTTTCAAATACCCATATACCCAAGTGCCTGCCAAAGCACTTGCAAAAGTGACAATGACTACCATATAGCCACTACCTATTTGGGCAAATAGTGGTCCTGGGCAAGCGCCAGTAATAGCCCAGCCGATGCCAAAAATAAGCCCACCATAAATAAGGCCTTTGTTGAATGGTTTATCTTCAAATGTTATGACCTCACCATCCAATGTTTTTATGTTAAATTTTTTGATTAAAAATACAGACAGCATACCCACCATTACGGCAGTACCTATTACCCCATACATAAAGAAAGATTGCAAACGAAACATTTCCTGAATACGAAACCAGCTTATGATTTCAGCTTTCACGAATACGATACCAAAGGCGATGCCTACGATTAAATATTTGATGTTTTTCATGATTACAATAATTTAAAGACGAAAGGCATCAAAACATTGGTAGAGAAAAAGCCACCTACCATGAAACAACAGGTGGCAATAAGCGAGGGCAATTGCAGATTAGACAATCCCATTATGGAGTGGCCACTGGTGCAGCCCCCTGCATACCTAGTGCCAAAGCCTACTAAAAAACCACCAATCACAAAAAAGAAAAACCCAGTGAGCGTAAAGATATTTTCGATACTAAATATTTGTACGGGCAATAGTTTGCTGTAGTCGTCTATACCAAATGTAGCCAAATTAGCTTTTGTACTTTCTGCGACTATGATATCATTGGGATTGGTTAAAAACTGTGTTGCCAAAAAACCACCCACAAGTACACCAGTTACAAAATATAAATTCCAAATTTCTTTTTTCCAATCGTATTGAAAAAATGGAATTTTTGCAGGGATACACATGGCACATATATGACTTAGTGAAGAGGAAATTCCAAATTTCTTATTGCCCAAAAGTAATAAGGTAGGCACTGTCAAGCCAATTAAAATACCAGCTATAGCCCAGTGCCAGGGTTGTTTGATGAGTTCTATCATTTCTATCATGGTTTATCTTTTAGTTTGTAAATAGTCATGCCAATGTATATGGGCTATAAATTTACACTAGTCGTGCATATTCTTTTAGTAAATCTACCAAACGAAATACCTCTACAAAGCCATTGTAGAGTGGTGCAGGCGATATTCTTATCACTTTCTCGGCACGCAAATCGACTACAAAACCTGCTTCAGAAAGTATGGTAAATAATTTTTTTCCATCATATTTTACTGCTATGGAAAGTTGTGCTCCCCTTTGGTGTATAGGGCTAGGCGTAATGATTTCTATTTGAAATGCAGCATCAATATTTGTACACTTTGTGCGAATCAAAAACTCTAAAAAGCCCGTCAGCATTTGACTTTTATTTATTACAGCCGCTATAGTTGCTGCCTGAAACAATTGCAAAGCAGCAAAATGAGCAGCCATAGAAAGTACAGGGGCATTGCTTAACTGAAAACCATCGGCATCGGGCGAGGGGTAAAACTCTTTGTGCATCTGAAATCTGTTTTCAGGTCTATGGCCCCACCAGCCAGCAGGTCTTAGTAAATTGGTATTGGCAGCATGTCGCTCATGAACATAAAGCCCACCTACTGCACCTGGGCCAGAGTTCAAATATTTATAACTGCACCATACTGCAAAATCAATTCCCCAATCGTGCAGTTGCATACCTACGTTGCCTATGGCATGTGCAAGATCTAGCCCTATCACTGCATTGGCGGCATGTGTAGCAGTAGCAATGGCTTGTAATTGCAATGATTGCCCGGTATAATAATTGACACTACTCAGCAATACCAAGGCCAGCGAGTCGCCATGGTTTTTTATAGCTTTGATAATATCTTGCTCGTCTATTACCTCTGTACCTGTTTTATTCCCAATTTCCACAATTACCTCATCGGGGTTTAGCCCATGCAAAGCCACCTGAGAACGAAGTGCGTAGATGTCAGACGAAAAGTTTCTAAACTCCGTAATGATTTTAAATTTCTTTGCCGTAGGCTTGTAAAAAGTCTGTAACATCAGGTGAAGGTTGGTAGTAAGCGAGTTCATTGCTACCACTTCATGCGGCAATGCACCTACCAAAGGCGATAAAAGATGTTTAAATTTTACATGATACGTAGCCCAAGGGTCTGACCCTGAGAAATGCCCCTCAACACCAAGTGTGGCCCAATTTTCTAATTCATTTTCGATAATCTGCTTGGTATTTTTGGGTTGCAAACCCAGCGAATTTCCGCAGAAGTATATCGCTGGTTGACCATTTTTTTGAGGAATATAGAACTGATTTTTATATTCCTTTAATTCATCAGCATCGTCTAGTTGCTGGGCAAATGCAAGGGAGTTTTCAAAATGTTGTTTATTAAATTCCATGAATTTTCAAATGTTGAGGGAAAGCACTATCAATCTATCTTAGTGGACATTTATATAGATTAAATAACACCAAAAAGTGTAAATATTTAATGAATTAAAGACACGTTTTTGTATAAAAATAATCAATTAAACCCTGTGGCACAAGAAAGAAACCTTTGCTTTGTCCTCACGTCCCCACTGAAGTGACTAAGTAGCCATGAGTTTTACGAGGGTATTATAATATATAGATCCACAAGCGATTCGCCTATACGAGTAGACAGTTTGAAAATACAACTTTTAAACATGTTTATTTGTTATTGTTTAAATTTCAATACCTTTGCTAAAAAAATAACCTTTAATATGAAAAAAACTATTAAAATCATTGGCTCCGTGTTGGCAATTGTATTGTTGGCTATAGGAGGTTTTTTACTTTACATCACTCAAACTATGCCCAACGTAGGAGAGGCTCCTGACTTGAAGATAGAAGCCACACCACAACGTATTGAAAGAGGTAAATATCTTGCCCATCAGGTAGCCGCTTGTATGGATTGCCATTCTACCAGAGATTGGTCTAAATATACGGGCCCTTTGATACCAGGCACATTGGCCAAAGGAGGAGAATTATTTGACCAAAAATTTGGTTTCCCTGGACGCTTTACTGCCAAAAACATTACACCATACGCACTTGGTAATTGGACAGACGGTGAAATTTTTAGAGCCATTACTTGTGGCGTAAGCAAAGATGGACATGCTTTGTTTCCTATAATGCCT
>JAAFID010000022.1 GCA_013297765.1 Cytophagales bacterium
TCCATTGGTAAAATCTGCAAAAATTGTAAATGGAGATGCGTTGAAAGTAAATTGGGATAATTTATTAAAAGAAGAACACACCATTAATATAAATGCAAAAGATGCTGAAATAATAATTAATTCTAAAGTAAAAGAGCCAGAAATGACTTATGGTAAAATAAAACTTAGAGTTGAACATTTTGAAATTGTTGATGAGTTTTCGGAAATAAAACCAGATGCAAAATTCAATTACATTATTGGCAATCCTCCATTTATTGGCGCCAAAATTATGAGTCAAATACAAAGAAATGCAGTGGTGAAGGAATTTGACAATATACAGGGTGCTGGTATTCTAGATTATGTAACGGCTTGGTATATCAAAGCAGCAAAATACATACAAGGCTCAAAAACCAAAGTAGCATTTGTTAGCACCAATTCCATTGTGCAAGGCGAGCAAACCAGCATACTTTGGGGGCAAATGTTGAATAAATACAAAATTAAAATTCACTTTGCACACCGCACTTTTAAATGGAGCAACGAAGCAAAAGGAAATGCAGCCGTTTATTGCATAATAGTTGGCTTTGCTAACTACGACACTTCAAATAAGCTTATTTTTGATTATCAAAATATTAAAGGCGAAGCCCACGAAATAAAAGTTAAAAACATCAATCCCTATTTAGTTGATGCGAAAGATTTGCTGATAAATAAAAGCTCAAACCCAATTTGTAAAGTTCCTAAAATGAGTTTTGGTAACATGCCTTTAGATGGCGGGCACTTGCTATTATCGGATGAAGAAAAAAACGAATTTGTCTTAAAAGAACCCAAAGCAGAAAAATTTATTAAGCCTTTAATTTCAGCCTATGAATTTCTTAATGGAAAAAAAAGGTGGTGTTTATGGCTTGTTGATGCCGCCAGCAATGAGATAAAACATTTAAAAGAAATTCAAAAAAGAGTAGATAATGTTAAAAAATTCAGGCTAGAAAGTGTAAGACCATCTACAAATAAACGGGCTGAATTGCCTCAATTATTCGGAGAAATTAGAGATTTTGGGGAATCGTTTTTAGTAGTA
Organism: Cytophagales bacterium; assembly: GCA_013297765.1. Lineage (GTDB taxonomy): Bacteria > Bacteroidota > Bacteroidia > Cytophagales > Cytophagaceae > REBA01. The sequence continues at coordinate 1,049 of JAAFID010000022.1, forward strand.
CCAAGAGTTTCATCCGAAAACAGAGAATATATTCCAATGGGATTTTTTGATAAAAATTCAATTGTAAGTGATACTTGTATGGCTATTCCAAACGGCACACTTTTTCAATTTGGAATTTTAATGTCAAAAATGCACATGGCTTGGGTTAAATATATTTGCGGCAGACTAAAAAGTGATTATAGATATTCAAAAGATATTGTTTATAACAACTACCCTTGGCCAGATAACCCAGTAACTAAACAAATTAATAGCATAGAAGAAAAAGCACAAAAGGTGCTAGATACACGAACTCATTTTAATTATTCTTTAGCTGATATGTACGACCCATTGTTTATGCCTCCATTTTTACGAAAAGCTCATAATGAACTCGACAAAGCTGTAGACTTGGCTTACCGTTCACAGCCCTTTACAAATGAAGCAAGCAGAATGGAGTTTTTATTTGAACTATACGAAAAGAACACGGCAGACCTGTTTACCAAAGAGAAGGTGAAAAAGAAAAAATGAGTTCATCCATTAAAATAAAATCTCAATTCAACCAATTTGTCAGAACCTTAAAATCTGATGAACTAACTCCGTATGAAATAAAATTAATTAATCTGATTACAGAGAATTTTGATTCAATTGCGAATGTTGGAACTGCATCAGGAAAAAGGGCGATATTGCTTAATGACTTAATTAATCAACATAGAGAGAAGCTAGGAGATAACTTACCTAAAATTGAAGTTAACGCAAATGAAAACACAACCGATAATTTAAAAATAAATAGCATTGAAATTGAGAATTTTAGAGGATTTTCTTCAAAAGAAATTTTCGACCTCAATAAACCCAAAATTTTAGTTTACGGTCCAAATGGTAGCGGAAAAACAAGTTTTTGTGAAGCCTTGGAATTTTCTTTGCTTGGTTATTTAAGTGAAGCAGATGCAAAAAGAATTGATGTTAGACATTATATAACTAATCTGCATACTGGTAATTCAACGTATCCGATTGTAAAAGGAACAAACTCAAAGGGTGAAATAGTTGAAATTAATGCTAATCCTGATAGTTACTATTTTTGTTTTATAGAGAAAAACAGAATAATTGATTTTGCTCGTTATTCATCAAAAACTCAAGGTCAACAAGAAAACTTATTAGCAACACTTTTTGGCTTAGATGAGTTTTACTCATTTATTAATGGATTTACCGAAAATATTTCTGGAAAAATCCCAGTAGAATCGCTTAAGCAAAAAGAACTTGACAAAAAAACTATTGACATTGCAGGTCAAAAACAAAACATCCAAAATTCTAATCAAAGAATCATTGAATTAGAAAATCAAAAAATGACTATTGCAGAAAATAGCAAATTCAATAAGTCGTTTGATGAATTGGATTTATTTATTAATGGAAATTCCGAAACAAAAGGCCGAATAGCACTTATTGATGAAGAACTACAAAAACCAAAAGGTAAAATATATACACATTCTACAGTAATTGAACTATTCACTTACATTTCAAATATTGAAAAAACACTCGCTAATTTTGAAACAAACAACACAAAGTTTGAGCAAGAAAAGGATAAAGTAAACTTCGTGGAAATTTTCAGATTGGTTCAAAATTTTGAAGAAACACTTTCAGACAAATGCCCAGTATGTGAAACTCCAATAGAACAAACGACAATTAATCCATACAGTAATGCAAGAATCAAATTAACCGAACTTGGAGGAATAGCTAAAATTCAACAGGAAAGGGATAATGCTTGGAGCAACCTTATTTCGGAAGTATATAATTTCAGCATTGATTTTGAAGCTAGAAAAAAAAGTTCGGAGGAATTAAAAACAGAAATTACCGTAAATATTTCAAATCAACTTAAAGACTTTAAGAAAGAAAAACCAGAGCAAGAAAGTTATTTAAAAGATTTAAAAATGCTCTTTGCAAGTATCAAACTTCAAAGAGATAATTTACTTAAATTAGAAAAGAGAATTACAGAAGCTAACCTAATTTCAAACAAACATTCGGAGAATCTAACAAAACTACAAGCTGAAAAAAACAATCTTTCAGAAATCAAAAGGCAAATTGACCAATTAAAAGCAAATTTAAAATCACACCAAGACATTATTGTTTCAGCGGAAAAAGCAGTAAGAGAATTTGATTCAACAAATAAAAATCTTATCGAAGAAATTGAAAAGGAAAAATTAATTATTGACGACAATAAAAAATTTGTTGAAGCATATTCGTTGTTGTTGAGAAAACTTAATCAATATAAGAGAGAATTGCCTTTATCGCTTGTTTCAAATCTTAACGACTTAACAAAAGAGTTCTACAACTTTATAAATCAAGGCGATTGTGACTTTGAATTAATTGAAAAAATCGTATTGCCTTCAAATGCCGGAGATAGAATCAAAGTTGCATTTCAGGATAATCCTACAGTTGAGTTGGATGCAATGCACATTTTAAGTGAAGGACACACGAGATGCTTAGGTTTGTCAATCTTACTTTCTAAAGTTGTTTATGACAAACTACTGTTTATCGTTTTTGACGACATTGTAAATGCAATAGACCACGACCATAGAGGTAATATCAGGGAATTGTTATTTGACAACCCAATAATAAATGAAAAACAAATTATTATTACTTCACATTCGGAAGAATATATAAAGGACATAGAAAATGAGCATTTTACGAAAAACGGATATACAAATGAAGTCATTGCATATACGTTCTTGAAACCAACCTCTAAAACTGTCCTTAAAAAAGAAACAACCAAACACTACTTGAATAAAGCATCAAATTATTACACTGAACATTCTTACAGAGATTGCTTAATGGAATGTCGCAGAGCACTTGAAAATTTAAGTAATGCTTTATGGACAAAGGCTGCTAAAAAATATAACATTCAGTTGAGTGTGGATATAAGAAGCCCTAAACGACCACCCGACCTAATGAGTGTTGTAAGCTCTTTGCGTAAAAATTTAGAAAAAAACAACCCAACAGAATTTAAAACCTATATAGACATTTTATCTTGGCTTGAAGGACTTAACTCCGTAAATAATCGAACTTGGGATTTGTTAAACAAAGGAACACACGAAGAAAATAACAGAGATGATTTTGATCCAAAAACTGTAGAGAAAGTATTAAATAATTTAACTCAATTAGAAGCAGAATTACATCAAAAGAAAAAACAATAGCCAACGTATTTTGCAAGCACATTTAAAAACCGCACAAGCAAACGCACAGACCAAAGTTTTTAAAAGAGCTTGCAAAGCCGACCCAAAAGAAAAATTGAATTAAAAAAAATCCAACGCTTTAAAAAAAATACCCAACGCACAGCCGACACTCAATGACACGACAACTCAACAACGACAATGCTTTACAAGCACAGCGGACAGAACACCAGCACCAAAACAGCACCTACAAAAAATTGGCGGATCAGTGCTTCGTATGAAGTTTTGTGGTGAAAATCCCACCATCGCAAACCCCCAAACCTTGTATGACATGAAAAGTCACTTCTTGAAAGACAAGTGACTATGCTGTAAAACAGATGAAAGGCTTTCCTAAACTAATAAACGAAACAAGAATAATTATGGCACTGATTAATCCACACATCAACTTCAACGGAAATGCCGAAGAAGCATTCAACTTTTACAAATCGGTATTTGGCGGAGAGTTTGCAAAAGTAATGCGATTTAAAGATTTGGCAAGTCCTGAATTTCCAGTAGCAGAACATGAAGCAAATAAAATATTGCACATTGCTTTGCCAATTGGCAAAAGTATTTTGATGGCGAATGACGTGCCTGAAATCTTGGGCCGAACAAATGAAAATGAAAACAGAAGCAAAATTGTAATTAGTGCAGAAAGCAAAGAAGAAGCCGATAACTTATTCAATGGACTCTCTGTGGGTGGAGAAATTGAAATGCCCATTTCTGATAGTCCTTGGGGTTCTTATTTTGGAATGTTTAGAGACCAATATGGTATTGAGTGGATGGTGGATTTTGACCCCAATTATAAAGGGTAAACTAAACCCCTAACATCTGGCCAACTATCAGCCCCTCAAAAAAATCTTCCCATACAATATCATTGCCCCCAAAAAAGCGAACACCACAAGCTGGTAGGTAGATTTTAAAGAAGTAAACATGCACTTAGACTCAATAAAAAAATGGACATCAAAAAAATCTTTACACTTAGTATAGCCGCAGCCGCTATTTTATTTAACAGTTGCACCCACGGCCAAACCAACAGTGCCCAAACAAAGTTGTCGGCTACCGAGTTTGTCCACAAAATGACAGAACTGCCCAATGCACCAATACTCGATGTGCGAACGCCAGATGAATTTTTAAAAGGACATTTGGTGAATGCACTAAACTACAACTGGAACGGAAACGAATTTGAAAAACAGATTGCCTTACTAGACAAGTCAAAACCAGTTTTTTTATACTGTTTAAGTGGAGGCAGAAGTTCTTCTGCTGCAAATAAAATGCGTTCAAGCGGGTTTGCTCAAGTATATGAAATGGAAGGTGGCATAATGAAATGGAGAAGTGCAAACCTTCCCGAAACCACCCACAACACTGCTGCGTCGAGCGGTATGAACAAACAACAATTTGACGCCTTGATTCGCCCTGATAGATTAGTGTTGATAGATTTTTACGCCGACTGGTGTATGCCTTGCAGAAAAATGAAACCCTACCTAGACCAAATTGACAAAGATATGGCAGATAAAGTTGTAGTAATCCGCATCAACGCCGACCACAACCAAGCCCTTTGTAAAGAACTAATGATTGATGCGCTGCCCGTGCTACAACTCTACAAAAACAAAACCCTCATTTGGGCTCATGCTGGTTTTATTGAAAAAGCAGAGGTAGTGAAGCAATTGCAATAAACCAACCCACCATTTACAATCATTTTTTGTCGCCATGTAAGGTAGAGCTGAAGTGTAAGTAGTGATATTTATTTAATGCAATTTGTGTTTCGTGTAAGATTTTATTGTGAAATGTAATTATTAAGGCATTTTGTTTCCTTTTTGCCCTTTTTGCCATTAATTTTTATTCAGCAATTGCAACTATTTTGTCTTAACAATTTGGTATTTTTGTCTTAGTTTTAAGTCGATTTGCTGAATATTCAAAAGTTTATTCAAATAGTTGTGTAACTTCCATGCCTTTTCCTGTATATACAGCATTGCTCCAAATTATATAATTCTATGAATAAGAAATTTTTCCAATACTCTATAATATCCTTATATTTTTTATTGATATTATCCTATTTTAATGTTGCCCATGCTGGAATTATTCCTGGTTGCGTAACGGTAAACTATGAAAAATTGACCATACGCCCACTATGTGCTGTAACGCTAGAGGTAAAGGGGCTAAAGGAAAGTTCCATTGAATGGAAAATTGTAGGTTCGGTCGCCGTAAACGCCACCCTATCTTGTTCTAGCAAATGTTCTACCACGGTATTGACACCATTAGATGCCACGGTAAGTAGTTTTTTAGTATCGGTTACTGGTAAAGTGATAGATGCCTGCAACGATGGCATGATAGACGTTGTAGATCCCATTTATTTTATAAACGTAACGGTGGACAACGTAGATCCTTTAGTAGCAAACATTTCTCCTACACCTGCTGTGGTATGCCCAGGTGGCACTATAGCCCTTACTGCAAATCCTTTGGGTGGCAAAGCACCCTACACCTATTTGTGGAACAATGTAGGTGCCAGCACTACCCAAGCCATAACAGCCGGGGCAGGCAACTATAATGTAATAGTGAAAGATGCCTATACCATGTGTGCACCAGTTTCTGTGGCTACTACCGTAACTACAAACCCTATTCCACTGATAAGCAATGTAGCAGTAACCAATGCCACTACATGCGGCGGCACAGGTAGTGTAGCCATTACTATTACGGGTGCCTCGGGAAAATATGATGTGGATTTGAATGGGAGTGGGAGTTTTTCAACAACAAACCAAACTCCTAATTCTAGTTCTGGAATAATTAACATAATGTCGTCGGCGGGATTAGTCGTCAAAAACGTTTCTGTACGTTCTGTCACTTCTGGTTGCGTAAGTGCAGCGTTTCCAATCAATACCTCTATAGGCGAGCCATTGCCACCTGCTGCACCCACGGTCACTAGCCCTGTAAACTATTGCACAGGCGATGTGGCTAGTGCCTTATCTGCCACTGGCACGGCATTGCAGTGGTACTACCCTTTAGCCAGCTCGCCGCCTACAAATACTACACCTACCCCATCCACTAATGCTACTGGTACTGTTAGTTATTGGGTGTCGCAGACGGTTGCCAATTGCGAAAGTGCAAAATCTGAAATAAAGGTAGTAGTGAGCGATAAGCCAGCATTTACCCTTTCTTCTACCAGCCCTAGCTGTGCTGTACCAGTTGGCACCATATCATTTATAGGACTTTTGCCGAGTACCAATTATTCTATTTCTTATATCAAAGATGGTGGCCCTGCTAGTGCTGCTATAATACTAACCAATAGCTTAGGGGTATATACGCTTACAGCTTTAGGCAGTGGTAGCTATTCTTCTATCAAAGTATCATTGGGCAATTGCTCTACCACAAGCCCTACCACCGTTACACTTGCTGTGCCCCCGGCACCTGCTGCACCCACCGTAACTACGCCTATTGCTTATTGCAAAGGTGCAGCCACCCTGCCATTAACAGCAACGGCTTCTCCGGGAGGTTCGCTTTTGTGGTACACCGCTCTTGCAGGTGTCGGTGTTGCTACTGCACCCACACCAAGCAGTGCAGCCCCTGGCACTACTAGTTATTGGGTATCGCAAACAGTATCTGGCTGCGAAAGTGCTAAAACAGAAATAAAAGTTGTAGTCAATGATGTGCCAACATTTACAATAACAACTACCAATCCCACAACTTGTAACAGTACAGACGGTACCGCTGTATTTAGTGGTTTGCAACCTTCATCTCCTTATAGTGTTAGTTATACAGTCAATGGCATTCCTTTGCCAGCCACTAATTTTGCGACTGATATTGCTGGTAAACTTACAGTATTAGGATTACCTGCGGCTACCTATACCAATGTTACCGTAAGCATAGCTGGCGGATGTAGCTACACCAATCCTTCAACCTTTACGCTCACCAGCCCAGCCAGCCCTATAATTTCTACCAGTACCTCGTCTATGTGTGCCGATGGGGTATCTACAAAATCCTTGGTGGCCACTCCCGCAGGTGGTGCTTGGGCGTTTGGAACAGGCTCTACCCCATCAATAGGTACAATATCTGGTTCAACATTCACAGTGGGGACAGTAGGTGGTACAGCAGTCATATCCTATAACGTATCAGGCTGTATTGCTAATTTCGCTTTTAGCGTTGCAACTCGACCAATTATTAATGTTAGTAAAGCAGATGCTACCACCTGTGGTGGTCTAGGTACGGTGAACATAGCCATCAGCAACCCAGCAGGCAATTACGATGTGGATTTAGATGGAAATGGAACTTACGAATACACCAATCAAAGTACTAATGCTGGAAATATTATTTTTTCTAACCTAGCAGTAGGAGCGGTGTTAAAAAATACCCAAATCAGATCAACTACTACAGGTTGCGTAAGTATTCCATCTACAATCAATACAATCATTGGTCAGCCAGCTGCACCTGTTAGCACTACCGCAACCACAGCGATGTGTGCCGATGGAGTTGCTACTAGAACGTTGGCAGCAACACCTGCTGGTGGAGTTTGGACATTAGGCGCAGGCTCTACAGCATCTATAGGTACGGTAAGTGGCAGTACATTTACAGTGGGTACTATCGCAGGTACTGCCATCTTGAATTATACGGTATCGGGTTGCTCTACTTCGGTAAGTATATCGGTAGCAGCACCGCCTATTCTTACCATCACCAATCCTAGTGCCGTATGCTCGCCTGCCACAGTAGATTTGACCGCATTTGCAGTTACTACAGGCTCTAGCTTAGGCTTGAGCTATACCTACTTTACCAATGCAGCAGCTACCACTTCACTTGCTAGCTACAGTGCTGTGGCTACCTCGGGTACTTATTATATCAAAGGTACTACTGCTGCGGGTTGCTCGGTAGTAAAACCAGTAGTAGTCAGTGTCAATACCTCTGTGACTGCAAGTGCTGGGGTGAACCAGTCTATTTGTGCCAATTCAGTTTCATTGTCTGGTACCGCTACTACAGGTGCTATTACTACCTGGTCTGCTAGTGTCGCTGGAACATTTTCAAATGCCAATTCATTGTCTTCCACATTTACACCTACAGTGCAACCCTCTAGTGCAGTTACTATTACACTAAATGCCACAGCAGGCACCTGTAGTGCTACCCCCAGCAGCATTACTGTTACCTTTGGAAATAGACCTAATATTAGTGCAGGAGTAGATATTTCACTTTGTAGCAATGCCGCTGTAGTGAATACACTCGGCACATCTACCGCCAAAAGCATTCCCGTACTATGGACTACATTAGGCACAGGAAGTTTTATCAACTCTAGTGCAACTTTGTTAGAGGCCACCTATAGCCCTAGCAATGCCGATAAAGCAAATGGGGTAAGATTGGTATTGACTACGACCAATCCTAGCTGCAACAATGCAGATACAGTATTGGTCACTTTTAATCCCACACCTACCATAAGTGCAGGCCAACCATTAAGTATTTGTAGCGACAAAAAATTTGTGGTGCTTAATCCTTCTATTGCTCCTGCGAATACCCCTATCAAATGGACTAGCAATGGCACAGGTTTTTTTCAAGATGCTACATTAGCAGCAACTAGGTATTTCTTTTCTAAACAAGACAGTGCTAATGGTAGTGTGACATTGAATGTCGCATCCACCAATTCGGGTGCTTGCAATGCCAATTCTAGCGTAGTACTTACCATTAATGCTACACCTTATATATCGGTGTTGCCTAATTATACTGCATGCTCATATGCTAATTCGATAGATTTGGTAAGAGGTTTTGTACTGCCTGCCAACACTCCAGTGCTGTGGTCAGTTTCAGGGGGTAGTGGTACTTTTGAAACACCTACTGCTGTAAATACCAATTATACATTGTCGGCAGCAGACAAATCCAATAGTACTAATCCTATTTATTTAATTCTGAAAAGTACAGCAGCGGGTTGTGTTGGTTCGGATACAGCAGTATTTAGACTTACGCCAGCTATAGTACCTTCCGCAGGTTCTAATCAAACAGTTTGTGCTAATGTGGCGAAAATAAGTTTGAATGGAAGCGTACCTTTAGCAACGAATACAGTATGGACCAGCAATGGTACTGGCGTATTTTCAAATGCCAACGCTTTGAAACCAGATTATATACTTAGTGCTGCAGACAGGTCTAGGGCAAGCCTGACCTTTACGCTCTCCACTACCGATTTTGGTGTGTGTAATATTGCCGTTTCTACTGTTGTAAATTTGACCCCTGTACCTACTATAGATGCTGGGCCGGTTGACCTCGCAGTATGTAAATCTAGTGTACGCATCCCATTGTCTGGATTGGCAGTGCCATCAGCTACCACAGTACGTTGGAGCAGTTCTGGAAATGGAGTATTTGCAAGCCCTACCTCTTTAACCACGAACTATGTACCTACCAATAAAGATAAAAATGACGGAATGATATATTTGACTTTACGTAGCACCAATGCTAGTTGCAACAGTCGAGATTCTATCAGAGTAACTTTTGCAGATGCTCCAGAAGTAGATGCTGGGGCTAATGTAAGCAAATGTGCCAATAATGCTAACCTTCAACTAGCAGGCTCTGTTACTGGTGCTACCACCAGTGGTGTTTGGAGTACTTCTGGTACTGGAAGTTTTATACCCGATGCAAATAACAAAGCAGCTATTTATGTGCCGAGTGCCAGCGACAAAATTTCTGGTAGTACTGGTGTAACACTAACACTTACCTCTACTAGCAATGGCACATGCCCAGCAGTTAGTGATAATTTAAAATTAACGATTTCAGCTTCGCCAGTTGTAAGTGTAGGTAGCGACAGAACGATATGTGCAAATAATAAATCTATTGCATTGAGTGGTGCTATTACGGGCAGTACTACTACAGGATTGTGGAGTAGCACAGGCGATGGTTCATTCTCATCTACTACCATCAACAATCCTATTTATAGGCTAGGTGCTCAAGACTCTGTAAGAGGCAGAGCAACCATCACCTACACCTCTACAAACAATGGTGTTTGTAGCCCTGAAGCCAATAGTTTTGTACTTACCATCACCCCATCGCCAGTGGTAGAGGCAGGTGTCAATCAAACTGTTTGCGACAATATTGCACAAATTAATTTGTCAGGAACTGTTTCAGGTGCAACTAATACTGGGGTATGGAGCACCAATGGTAGTGGCGGAACTTTTTCAAATACTACTTCTTTAACTACCGTTTATAATCCTAGCAATTTGGACAAGAAAAATGGAGTAGTACTAATTCTTACAAGTACCAACAATGGATTATGTACTGCATCGAAAGATAGCGTTAGAATTACATTTTCTCCCAGTCCTGTTGTAGATGCTGGTAAGGACATTGTGGTATGTGCCAATGTGGCTTCCATCAACATTGCTGGCACTATTACAGGTGCAGCTACTACAGGTGCATGGAAAAGCTTGAGCACTACCCCTGGCACATTTGCCAATGGCAATTCACTTTCTACGGTATATACGCCTAGTGCATTTGAGCGTACCAATGGTTCTGTAGTGCTAACCCTCACCTCTACCAATAATGGTAGTTGCAATCCATCTACCGACCAAGTAAATATTAGGTTTAGTGCTCCACCCATAGTAACAGCAGGCAGCAATCAATCTGTATGTGCCAATGTGACCAATATTTCACTCAATGGGTCAGTAGTAGGCGAAAGCAATACTGGATTATGGACATCAAGCGGTGGGGGTAGTTTTGTACCCAGCAACGAAGCCTTGGATGCTAAATATGAACCTAGTGCTACCGATAGAACACTTTCTAGCATCACCTTGACATTGACCTCTACCAAAAGTTTAAGTTGTTCACCAGTATCAAGCGATATAAAAGTAACCTTTACCGCTGCACCAAAAGCCGATGCTGGCTCGGACCGGTCGGTATGCGGCAACAATGCAGATATAGGGCTAGATGGTAAAGTAACAGGTGCTACTGGAGGAATATGGACTACCAATGGGCAAGGCACATTCCGTCCCGATAGTAAAACCCTAAATGCAACGTATATCCCTGGCAAGGCAGAGATAGAAATAGGAACTGTAACACTTACCCTTACTACTACAGGCAATGGGGCTAGCTGCAATGAATCCTTTGCCAAAACCACCATCACCATGTCTGTACCACCCAATGCAGATGCAGGGCCAGATGTTGTGATTTGTAAAAATGACCCTATAGTGCAACTTAATGGTAAAGTAGTAGGCGGAAGTGGCAAAGGCCAATGGAGTACTACAGGCAAAGGTACATTTACACCTGACAATGCTTCGCTCAATGCAAAATACAATCCAACAGACGAAGATATAACCAAAGGAATACTCATGATATTGAGCAGTACCAATAATCAAAACTGTATTGCCGATAGAGATACCGTAAAAATAACCTTTTCAGATGCCCCAGTAAATGCAGGTAGCGATATCATTACTTGTAAAAATAATCCATCGGTAGATTTAGGGGGTTCAATAAGTGGGACTGGTTCCACGGGTATTTGGACAACTGGAGGTTCTGGAAGATTCTCCCCAAATGCCAATTGGAATCCAACTCAATCTACCAGCCGTACCACCTATATTCCTAGTGATGCAGATAAGGCCAGTGGAAGTCCTATAAGATTGACTTTAGTCGCACAAAATATTCCTAATATTAATTGTCCTGGAGTATTAAACGATTTCTTGCTCGTAACCATCAACGAAGGCCCAGGTATAACACTAGCAAGCGACAAAGAGATTTGCTCTAATACCACCGTAGTGCCTATTTCGGGCAGTATTTCAGTAGCAACTGGTGGTGTATGGTCCACCACAGGCACAGGTTCATTTAACCCTTCAAATTCAAGTTTGAATACCAACTACCTACCAAGCAAAGAAGATTTCAATCTAGGTGCCGTTAAATTGCGACTTACTTCTATAGGCAACGGTGTTTGCAAGGCTGCTTCCGACACGATGATTCTTAGGTTCACAAAATTACCTATTGTTTCTGCAGGCGTCAATCAAACATTTTGTAGCAACGTAGATTCCATCCCCTTAAATGGTATAGTAAGTAATGTGGTAGGTTCTATGTTGTGGACGAGTACTGGTACAGGCAAATTTGTGCCCTCTACTAGTGGCTTAAAAGCTCACTATCTGCCTACTCCAGCCGACTTAGCCAATAAAAGTGTAGATCTCTCGCTAGTAACCATAGGCAACAGTGTGTGCGGCGAGGTGAAAGATAAAATAACCATTTCATTCATTACTGCACCAGCAATATCTGCTGGTGCAGATACTACTGTGTGTACCAACGCAAAAACATTGCAGCTAAATGCCAAGGCAGATGCGGGTACATCTGTTGTTTGGTCTACATCGGGCAAAGGAAAATTCTCTAAAATCAATATTTTGAATCCTGTTTACGAATTTAATCAAGACGATTTTCTCAACAAGGATATTTCTCTTACTGTGGCAACAAATGCGTTAGGCAATTGCCCCTCTACCAAAAGCGTGTTGAAAGTAACATTTGCACCTAAGCCTACGGCAAATGCGGGCAAAGATACCAGCGTATGCGAGAATAATACTGCAATAAAGTTGAGCGGCAAAGTAGAACTTGCCTCGGGCGGTACTTGGTCTAGTAGTGGCAAAGGCAAATTTGAAAATATAAATAGCCTAATAGCTGCATACATTCCCGACCAAACCGATTATACCGCAGGTTCGGTCAATATTACCTTAACCACTACTGGCAACGATTACAACTGTCTTGCCGCCACAAATAGTTTGCTAGTTACCTTCAAAAAATCTCCCATAGTATTTGCTGGCAATGATACCAAAATATGTTTTGGCGATACGGTGGCAACGCTTAGTGGCACTATTACGGGTACTACCAATATAGATGCATTGTGGACTTCCCTTGGCTCTGGCACATTTATCCAAAACACCAACCTGCTCAATACCACCTATCAATTCAGCAGAGAAGACCGTACAAATGGAAGTGTAAAATTGATTTTAAAATCGCTAGACAAATCGTTATGCCCATCGATAGATGATACTGTTACTTTTGCTTTTACCCCACTTGCCACAGTAAATGCTGGAAACGACTTGGAGATTTGTGCCAATCAAGCCATAAATTTAAAAGGCAGCATTCAAGGCGGTGGCACCAAAGTAAAATGGTTTACCTCGGGTAGCGGCACTTTCAAGCCTACCGCAGAAGCTCTTGATGTTAGTTATGTACCCACCGCAAATGATGTTGCACAACGCAAAATAGAAATAACACTTACCGCCACCGATGCCTGTGCACCAGTGGATGACAAGATGGTATTGACCTTCATCTCTTCGCCACTAGTTATGGCAGGTGCCAGCCAATCTATCTGCGAGGGAAGTCCAGAAGTAACATTGAGTGGTATGATTACCGACGATGGCTTGATTGATTCTTGGAAAACATTAGGCTCGGGCACATTTGCTCCCGATAATAAAAATTTACGTGCTATCTACACCCTAGGTGCAACAGATATAGCCAACGAGAAAGTAAAACTTGTATTAAGTTCGCTACCCACAGCCAACTGCCCTGGAGGTACAGATACCTTAAATATTCTTATTCTAAAGCAACCCAAAGCCGACGCAGGCAAAGACCTTACAGCTTGTAGCAATGGCGTAGTAGAGCTAAACGGTACTATGGTGGGTGGTGCAGGCACTGGTCGTTGGGAATCTACAGGCACTGGTATATTTTTACCTGCCGATACCCTGCTGAATGCCACTTATAAACCATCTACAGCCGATGTGGCAAGTGGTTTAGTCAAATTAATACTGACCTCTACCAACAATGCCAATTGTATAGGCTCGAGCGATACCTTAACGTTGACTATAAACAAATCTATAGGCAGCGTATTCGATGCAGGGATAGACAAGCAAATTTGTGCCAATAGTACCACGCAAATTGGGGGAAATTCTGAAGCAGGCTTTGCCTACAAATGGTCTCCTAGCGATGGACTTTCAGATACCACAGTTTCAAACCCTATACTTAAATACAACACCACCCCGCAAAAAGATACAGTATATACCTATGTAGTAACCGTAACAGAAACCACTTCCAAATGTATTACAAAGGACACTGTATTGGTTACTGTAAATCCAAAGCCCAAGCCAGTGCTCATACCTAATGATATAGTATTATGTGGCGAGGCAAAACCCAATGCAGTTTATGAAGTTTTTGGCAATACAAAATCCATATTCAAATGGATAATTAAAGAAGGTACTATAGCTAACGGCGAAGCTACCAACAAGATTACAGTAAACTGGAATGAAGGTTTAGGTCAGCAACTCTCAGTGGTAGAAATATCGCCCAATAATTGTGCAAGCGATACTTTAAAAATTGACCTCAAAATCGACAATGCAGGAATACTGCTAAAAGTAGTGACCAATGAACCACCCTACACAGGTAAAGGTTTGAGAATAAACTGGACTTACAGCACGAAACAAAACATTCCTCAAAATGTAATATTGATGCGCAGAAAAAAACTACCAGTAGAAGAAACCTTATTTAAAAACTTGCTAACGGTTACCAATGCAGACTCGTCGATGATAGACCTGAGTGCAGATACAGGAGCAGTATATGAGTATAAAATTCAATATACCAACACTTGCAATAGGTCACTAGAATCTACTATTCACAACAATATTTTATTGAAATATCAGCCTATCAATGAACAATCGGCAACGCTATCTTGGAATACTTATAAAGGCTGGCCCACAGGAGTAAAAGCCTATGAAATTTGGCGCAAAGTAGATGGTAGCGACTCTTATACCCTGATTGCCGAAGTAGATAGTGCCACTATCAACTATACACTTACCGACATTCTTTACAGAGAGCAGTATTACCTGGTGAAGGCAATAGGCAAAGCCAATAAATATGAAAGTTATTCTAATGAAATATCATTATTAAAATTAGTTACCCTTAATATACCAAACGCCATATCGCCCAATGGAGACAACGTAAATGACAAATGGATTATTGAAAATATTAATCTGTACAAAGAGAATGAAGTTAAAGTATTTAACCAATGGAATAGTGAAGTGTTTTCTCAAAAAACATACGCCAACAATTGGGATGGTGCAGGGCTACCCGATGGCACTTATTATTACATTATAAAATATGGTGACAAAGCCGAAAGACCTACAGACAAAGGGTTCCTGTTGATAGTACGATAAAAAATGAAATATAACATACAGAATACTGTATGCGAAATAAATAATACAAAATGAAAAATTATTATTTGATAAGTATATGCCTATTGGGAATGCTCGCCCCAGCTACAGCCCAACAAGACGCACAGTTTTCCCAATACATGTTCAACAAAACGTTGATAAACCCTGCTGCCACCGGTAGCGACGATGTTAATGTTTCTTTGCTTTACCGCACCCAGTGGGTCAGCCAGCCAGGTGCACCCAAAAGTTTTGGCATAGTAGCAGATGCTCCAGTAGCAAATAAAAAAGTAGGCTTGGGTATAATACTAGTCAATACCTCGCAAGGGCCACTTGCATTCACCCGAATCAATACCAATTATTCTTACAAAATAGACATTGGCAACGATGCAGGGCTATACCTAGGTTTACAAGCAGGCATAGTACAGTATGCCGTTAATCAATCGATGCTAAAAACACACGATGATATAGCTACAGACCAAACTTTTGCAGGCAATAACCTAAGAAAGATAATTCCCGATTTCGGTTTTGGATTGATGTATAAAACAGAAAAATTTCACATCGGCCTTACTGTACCCCACCTCTTGCAATCCAAAATCAAGTTTATCAACCAAGTTATAGACACCACTGGTATTAGCCAGCAACGCAAATTGTTTTCTCAAGTGTTTCGCCACTACTACGCTACAGCAGGGGTAAATATAGACGTCAATGAAGATTTCCAAATTCAGCCAGCCATCATTACCCGATATGTAATCAATGCCCCCTTTGTAGCCGACATCAATTGCAACGTAACTTACAAAAAAATGCTGTGGGGCGGTCTAGGCTACCGCATAAGTAACCTCGGCGGCATTGTAGGCATTGTAGGTCTTACCCTCAACAATGCGTTTAAAGTAGGTTACGCCTTCGATTTTACCACTTCGGGTCTTGCCGTTAACACGGGGGCTTCGCACGAGATAATGCTTAGCTACCATTTAGAAACGAAAGCAGATAGCCGTGGTGGCAAAGGAAAGAAAAAGAAAGGTGGGCCTAAAAAACCTTATTTCTTAAAATAAAATTCTCTATAATTTATTTTAAATTTAGTTTTGAAATGATTTTCTTTTTTTGGCAATAGAAATATATTTTTGCAAAACCAATCAAAGAAATAGCCTACATTGCCATTTACCAAAAAACATTGGAATGTCTAAAACAAAAATTGTTATTTTAATAGCGGCCATTGCAGCGGGCGTTTACCTATACACCCTGCCCAAAGGCATTATTAAAAAAGAGGAGAATACAGTAACATCAGGAGCAGTGCGTGATGGTAAACAAGAAGCACCAGCCGATGCCATGCAGAAAATGCATCGAAATGAAACTTCAGAAAAAGATAAAAATTCGATAAAAGAATTAACAAAAAAATATTTGATGGTTTCAAATCCAGAAAAAAAGGTTATTTTTGCAGATTCTTTGGCAGGCAAATATCGCACATTGCATCAATACGATAGTGCCACCAAATATATAGAAATTGTGGCGGCAGCACAGGCAAGTGCCGCACAATGGATAAAAGCAGGGGATTATAATTTTGAAGCCTATTCTTTTTCAGATAGCGAAGGGAAAGAAAAGTACAATCAAAACGCTCGCAAATACTACAATTTGGCATTGAATAGAAATGCCAAAGACTACGAGGCCAAGTGCAAACTAGCCATGACGTATGTAGGCAGCGAAAATCCGATGCAGGGCATAGGTTTGTTGAAAGAAGTGTTGAAAGACGACCCTAAAAACGAAACCGCCATATATCAATTAGGTATTTTGTCACTGCAATCGGGACAAAATCAAAAAGCAGTAGATAGATTTAAAGAGTTAATACAAATAAACCCTGCGAATGCCAATGCTCACTATTATTTAGGGGTAAGTTTAGCAAATACAGGCGATAAAGACAAAGCGATAGCTTCGCTAGAAAGAGCAAAGGAACTAGAAACCGACAAAGGGTTTCGTGCAGCAGTAGATGACTACCTTGCAGAATTGAAAAGTAAATAAGTAGAGTAATAAATAAGTTAGTAACCATTAATCATTAAAATTATGCCTTGCGGTAAAAAAAGAAAAAGACACAAAATTGCGACCCACAAAAGAAAAAAACGTCTTAGAAAAAACAGACACAAAAAGAAATAGTAATTAGACAGGTTTGACTAATTTTTTCCATACGCTACCTACCAAAAAGTGGCGTAATTTGTCCTATTATAAAATTTCCTTAAGAGCTTGAGTAGCGAACTTCTTATAAATTCCACTCAAAACGGCACTCGAATAGCATTCTTGAAATACAAGAGGCTTGTCGAGTGTCATTTTGAAGACAATTCTGCTGGCAATTTCACCGTGGGTGACATTTATCTAGGTACTGTAAAAAAAATAGTACCAGGCTTAAATGCTGCATTCATTGATTTGGGCTACGAAAAAGATGCCTTCTTGCATTACCTAGATTTAGGGCCACAATTTCGCTCGCTAGGTAAATATGTAAAGTTGGTGCAATCGAAGGGTACAACTAGTGCCAAACTAAGCGGTTTCAAGCTAGAGCCTGAAATTGATAAAGATGGCAAAGTGGACAAAGTACTACAAAAAAATCAGCAAATACTGGTACAAATTGTCAAAGAGCCTATTTCTAGCAAAGGACCACGATTGTCGTGCGAACTTTCCCTAGCTGGCAGATACATTGTATTGGTACCTTTTTCCAATACCATCAGCGTATCCAAAAAAATAGTAGAGAAAGAAGAGCGGCAAAGGTTGTTGCGACTGCTTACCTCTATTAAACCCGATAATTTTGGTATTATCATTCGTACCGTGGCCGAAGGGCAAGATGTAGCCGAGCTAGATAAAGATTTGAAAAATCTTTTAAAAAGTTGGGAAACGGGCTACCAAGCCCTGAAAACAGCTAATTCTAAAGATAAAATTATTGGCGAATTAGGGCGTACCACTTCTATCCTGAGAGATTTGTTGAATGCCTCATTCGACAGCATTCAGGTAGATACTCCTGAAACTTTTGAAGAAATAAAAACCTTCATAAAGACCATTGCACCAGACAAGGAAAAAATAGTTCGCTTGCATAACAACAAGCAGAAACTGTTTGAGGTTGCTGGCATTGAGCGTCAGTTGAAAACATTGTTTGGTAAATCGGTCAGTTTGCCTGCTGGTGGCTACCTTATCATAGAGCATACTGAAGCACTTCACGTAATAGATGTGAATAGTGGCAACAAGTCCAATGTAGAAACAGAACAAGAGCGTACCGCCATCAATGTAAATCTAGAGGCAGTGAGCGAGGTCGCCCGACAGTTGCGGTTAAGAGACATGGGTGGCATTATCGTCATCGATTTCATAGACATGAAAAATCTGGACAACAGAAAGCTTATCTATGATCGCATGAAAGAAGAAATGAGCGATGATCGTGCAAAACATGTCATTCTTCCACTTTCTAAATTTGGTATTATGCAAATAACCCGTCAGCGGGTAAGGCCAGAAACCAATATCATCACCCTAGAGGTTTGCCCTACCTGCAATGGTACAGGTAAAATTAATGCCAGCATCAATACCTCGGATAGAATTGAAAGTAATTTAGAGTTTTTGCTTTCAAAGCAAAATGAAAAAAACATTAAATTGGTAGTGCATCCATTCTTGTACGCCTATTATACCACAGGTTTTCCTTCCATTCGCATGAAGTGGTTTATGAAATACAAAACTTGGGTAAAAATAGAAAAAGATAGTTCTCTAGCAATTGTAGATTTCAAATTTAGAAATTCGCTAGATGAAGATATCGAGTTAAATTCGTAGAAATTATTGATTCATTTTTTCTTAAAAAAGCAACGAGCAATCGTTGCTTTTTTTGTGTACATAGTGACATCAACGAAAATGCAACATCAGTGCTACTAATAAACCGTTATTATTAATATTGTGTCAAAAATAAAGAGAGCATAATAAGACTAACAAATATTCTATTCTTAATGATAGCGGTTTATTATAAGCTCAAAAGGAGAGGAGAAGCAATTTGGGATAAGCTAGGGTTGCACTTTTTATGAGGTTGCGTACTATTAGGAACTATTTCAAAAACTCACCTTCGATTTCAGCTCAAAAAATTTCCCTTCGGCTGTTTTGCCTTTAATAAGAAAATAATAATTAGAGGAATTGTGATTGGGCAAGAATTGTATTATCACTTTGCCATTGACATCTGTTTGTAAATCAGGATTCCAAAATAGCCTAGGTCGAAAATCGGGATAATTACTTTGAACTATAGGAATGAATGGAGTTTTGGGCATACTGTAGTTATATCCTTTAAAATCAATTTTCTTGCGATTAGGATTATCCACCATTATAAAATCTCCTAGAATCGTGTGCACATCAATGATTCCGTGCCTTCCTACTCCTCGCCATTGAGGCACTATATTTTTTGGATGCAAAACTTCTATGGTTTTTATCTCTGCTGGGTCAAGGTCAAAAAGCACTTTGCTGTTGTAAGTTGGCACACCGTCAATAATGAATAATGGTTCTTCATTAAAAAACATTTTTCGCTCACCATCAGATACTTTTATGGAGATTTCCCCTTTCTTACTTCTTATTTTCACTACGCCTATTATTTCAGACATGGACTCTTGCATGGTTTTAAATTCCATATATTTTGTAAGGTCATAGATGTTTCTAATCTCAGCTGTAGTCAATACGATAGGTTGATTTATAATAGGTTTTTGAAGACTATAATTAATCTGATTAACAAAAGATTCTTCTAATTTTTTGAATAAAACGAGACGTTCGACATTTTCTATTTGCAACGAGCCATAGACGAAGTTAAAATCAAACGAATCTTTTTGAAATACAAGGTTAAGTTCGTTGTCATAGTTTTTTTTAAGTTCTAAGTAAAGCGTTGCATTGCCTTCTAAATCAATATTGGGTATGGTAAACTTGGGTGACTTGTTGCCAAAAATTTGATGCCGAATAAAGGTACTATTGGCACTATCTACCAGTACTATTTCATTGAGTTCGCTAGGCACGTCATTTTTGAATTTCACCTCTGCCGTAATATCCAACCCTTTGTTATTGGTTTGTATGGCATTAAATGACCGAACTTTGGCAACGCTGTCAGCCATATTTAATAAAGGCGACAAAGCTGAGTCTATAATGGAAATAGAAAAATTGGCCTGAACGGCATCACCTAATTGGTTTGTTAATTTTATTTGCCAATTGTTATTACCTAATTTTGATATTTGAGCACTTACTGCACTTTTTAAACGGTCATTGTATTCTTCCTTTTTCCTTTCAATTATTTTGGTACTTATGTCAGAAGAGGAATTTGTCAATACTTTATAATTATGAATATTGCAGATTATTATTGGTTTACAAGTCGCTAGTTTTGCTCCAGCACTAGAAAATGGTGAAAAAGCATACATGGTGTACGTACCCGATTTTGAAAGGCTATCTGTAACTAAGTAACACCTACCTTTTCCATTCATCATTTTTATTTTGGCATCAGATACTACTTTTTTTTCACTATTCAGTAAAAACAATTGTACCAATTTTACATTGGTACTGACTAATCCCGTGTCTTGAGTGTGTACGCTTAGCCATATACTATCGCCCGCAAAGTACAATGACTGGTCGGTATGGAGTTGAACCAAATCTTTTTCTTGGCAAAGACAAAAGTTTGCAGAAAAGAAGATACAAAGTACTAAGAGAATCTTTTTGAAAAACTGCCTAAGCAATTGAATATTATATAACTGCATCATTGCTGCTTAATTTAACCAACCAACAGGTTTTATTTTCGTCACATCGCTTGATTCTATACATGGTTTGCAGGGTGGGGGTGGGCCTGGCGGAATAGGTGGTAAAATTTTAAACTTTGGATTTTCTGTAATATAATCTCGCTTGATGCTATATGGAGTAATAGAAATTGAAGCGGCAGAAAAAAGCCCATATACTTTTTCGTCTTTGTTATTAATGTTTTCAATGTTTCCCGCAATAGTTGCTGGCGTAGGGTCAAATATGCTGCCTACACTCGAAATTTGCTTTCGTAATTGTTTCCAGAATTGGTAGGTAGATGCAGAGGTAGAATATTGTACAATATTGATAAACGCTGTGCTTCTGGAGCTGTAGGGTACTACAAATATCTCTTGATTGGAATTCAATTTGCCATTGTAGTTTTCGTCGCTACTAATAATAATATTGTCGGGCTTTTTGTAAACATCCCAGCATGGGTCGCAACATGGGTTTATATCTCCACACCTAGGTTTAATAGAATAAAGAGTACTTTCCCACCTATAAAAATTGCCCTCTTCGGGCAAATCTTTAAAACTGAGGTAAACATAGAAGCCCTCATTGCCAGAAGTTGCATCTTTGTAGGTGTTTGTGATAGATTCAATTGCTGGATTATCGTTCAACTTTTCGGCACTTGATTGATAAATATTACCTTCCTTGGTGACTATTTTCAGTGTATAAATTTTTCCTATAATACCAGTGAACACATTGGGGTCAGATTCATAAACTCCCTTTATCTTTTCTAAGAACGCAAATACATTTCCATCATTGTCGCTTACCGAAACCGTTGCACCAGTTACTACGTCGCTAAAGGAGCCGTAAACGTTTTTCAAACGACCAATTTTTATCGTGTATGGCACTGCTTGATTGGTAATAAGCCCTTCTACTACTATATCTTTGGGGGCAGGGGCAATACTTGGTTTGTAAGCATCAACGCAAGCAGTAGCAAGCAATAACACAAATAAATAAAGTAAGATATGGGTTTTCAAAATTTAAAATTATAGGTGAGTGATGGGAAAGCTGAGCCAAGTATCGACAACTTGTAGGCATTTGCATTTAAGCCCTCGGCTTTAAAATATACCGAGAATGGATTTCTACGTCCGTAAATATTAAAAATCGAAAAATTCCATGAACTTTCCCATTTCTTGTTTTTTGAAAGGTTGGGTTCAAATGTGATGGAAATATCTAATCGATGGTAATCTGGAATTCTTTGCTGGTTTCTATCTCCATAATTCAAAACAGTAATTCCATTGATGGTGTATTTTGAATTAGGAAAACTAATAGGGCGACCAGTGCTGTAGGTAAAATTGGTCGCCAAATTCCATCTGCGCGAAACTTGCCACGCCAGTGCAATATTCACATTATGTGGCTTATCTACGTTTGCCGGGTACCAATTGCCGCCGTTTACCTGTTCTGAAGTAAATGTTCCTTGCATTTTTACAAAACTACGTGCATAAGAATAGCTGGTAAATCCTGTTAGTTTTCCTCCTGTTTTGCGTACCATCCATTCCGATCCATAAGCTTTCCCTATGCCTTGTAAAATAGATGTTTCTATCGATTTATTTAACAATAATTCTGCACCGCCTTTGTAATCAGTTACATTTTCAATGTCTTTGTAATATACCTCCCAAGAATATTCCCATTCGTTTGAAATACTATTTCTAAAAAAACCAGCAGCATATTGATTGGCAATTTGTGGTTTTACATATACATCGCTTAGTTTCCAGCGGTCGGTAGGTATGGAAGACGTAGTATTGCTGACCAATTGCAGGTATTGCCTTGTTCTATTGTAATTTATTTTAAAAGAGTTTCGTTCGTTCAGTTTAATACGCAAAGCTGCTCTAGGTTCAAAACCCGAATACTGTTTTACCACCTGATTATTTGAAAATTGAATGGTGTCGGTAATGGTACTTTCGTCTAATGGTAAACTATTTTTGTATAAATATGACTCAGTTGAGCCTAGCTTTGTAAAAGAGGAAAAACGAGTTCCATAAGCAATGGTAATCATGGGAATAATCTGCCAATCGTGCATAATATGCAAGCCAGTTTCCAATCCCTTTTCTTGTTGAATGAACAAAGGTGTAATGGTGCTATTGTTCAGTGGTGTTAGATTCCCGGGTGTAATTTGAAACAAATTGGCTTCCAAGCCTGCCAATATTTTATTGTTGTTATTAACCGAATATTCCAAATTTGATTTAATCAAAGAATTGGCAATAGCTGTTTTGATTTCAAACGAATTGGCATCGGGATTTATAATTTTTGAAACGTATTTGCTCCATACCGCAGCCGATGTCCAAGTAAATTTTTGATTGATAAAATACGTCCATTTTAGAGACGAAAATTGATTGGAATAATTAAATACCGTAGAGCCACCGTTTATTCCTAATAAAGAAAGCGAATCTGCACTGAGTTTAAGGTAATCTCTGCCATAATAGTTTGATAAAGAAAGTTTTTGTTTGCTGTTTATTCGGTAATCTAGCCTTAGGTTATAATCTTGAAAATTAGCTTGGGTTTTATTCAAACTAGGGTTTTTGGATAATTTTAAAAACCAGTCAGCATATACCACTCGAGTTGAAAAATTAAAAGTAAGTTTATCTTTTATGATTGGGCCTTCAAGGTTTAATCTATTAGATACCAATGAAACACCGCCACGTCCACTGAATTTTTTCCAATTTCCTTCTTTCGATTTTACATCCAGCACAGATGCTATTCGCCCACCGTATTTGGCAGGAATGCCACCTTTATAAAGCGTTATTTCTTTGGCAAAATCTGGATGAAATATAGAAAACATGCCAAATAAATGGGAAGTGTAGTAAATAGGTGCTTCGTCAAAGAGTACCAAATTTTGGTCTATGCCACTGCCCCGCACATAAAAACCCGATGCTCCCTCGCCAACGTTGGTAACTCCAGGCAAAAGTAAAATTGTTTTTACCACATCTGTTTCCCCCATAAATGCGGGCAATTTTTTCATCGAAAGCATATTCAATCGGGTAAGCCCTATTTCTGTACTTCTTACATTGTTGTCCTGAGCTAGACCATATACTTGCACTTCTGATAATTGTGATGCTTCTTCTTCTAAATCCAATGTCAATTTTAAGTCTTTATCAACCAGTACATCAATATGCTTATTTTTATATCCCATATAATGAACATTTAATCTGTATTTTCCTGCAGGCAAAGCCATTTCAAAATCTCCATTTTTGTTGCTAGCTGTGCCTCGCTTCAAAGATGGAATAAATATGGTAGCACCTTCGATTACTTTTTTAGAAACCTTATCTCCAATATTACCAGAAACTACAAACAATTCTTTGACTGCTATTGCACCACTAGGTTTTGTAGGCCATAAAATAGTATCAGAGGTAAGGAAAGAAGCCACTTTATCTGGAACTATGGCAAACTGTGTATCGGTTAATTTTACAAAACGAATATTAGCATTTAAAAGAAGCTCTGTAAGTGTCGTATTTATTGACAAGGAAGGCAATGGTGCTGAAACTAAAACAGTATCTAACCATTCTTTTTTGTAGTAAAATTGTATGTTTTTTTCTTTGGATATATTTTTAAGCACTACCAATAAACTGTCTTTTTGAAAAGATTCACTTGGCTGGGCTTTGGTAGCACTAAAAAAAATGCTTATGACAAAAAATGGTAAAAGTAGTTTTGTAAACAACATTTGAAAATGGCTGAAAGTTAAGTCAAAGTTATCAATAAACTATGAATATTTTAATATTTGCGAGTTAATTTTAACCTCATAAAAGGTCATGGAGTGCGAATATATTACTTTTTTATCACTCTACCCACCTGCTTCAACAATTCAGGATTCTGCTCTATAGCGTTGCCAATAACTACCAAATCAGCACCAGCATTCCATTTTTCCAATGCTTCGCTTGCTGATTGTATTCCGCCGCCCACAATAATAGGACAAGAAACGGCTTTGGCAACTGCTGCAATTGTTTCGTTGGTCACAGCATTTTCTGCCCCGCTTCCTGCATCTAGAAAAATTAATTTTAACCCTAGCATTTCTCCTGCCATAGCTGTACAGGCAGCAATAGAGGGCTTGTTGGCTGGCAAAGGCGTGGTATTGCTCACATAAGATACGGTCGTAGGCTTTCCACCATCTATGAGCATATAACCTGTTGGCAGAATTTCTAAACCACTTTCTTTCAGCGTTGGTACTGCCAAAATATGGTTGCCAATCAAAAAATCGGGGTTGCGGCCAGAGATGAGTGAAAGCAACAAAATGGCATCGGCATTGGAATCTATATGTGTATAGCTGCCCGGGAAAATAATGGTGGGTATGTTGCTATTGGCTTTGACATAAGCCAGTGTTTGGGCAAGTGCATTTGGCCTAGTCAACAAACTACCTCCCACAAAAAAATAAGTAACGTTATTTTCATTGGCAAGTGCTACCACTTTTGCCAAATGTGCCACATCGGAATAATCAGGATCCAGCAATACGGCAAAGCTTTTTTTGCCTGCTTGTTTTGCTTCCTTTAATTGATTCCAAATAGGTTGTAGCATCATATTAAACTAACTATTGATGTTGGTAGTTTCTACAGTTTTAGATTTGAAAAAACTGGTTATGGTGCTTATGCCATTGGTCAAATCTTCTTTGTCCAATGTTTCAACGTAGGCAGCTAGTTTATTTTTTAGTAAAGCCAATAGAAACAAAAACATTTGCTCTTTAATCAATGCTACCCAATACGAAGTGCTGCTTTCTGGGCGTTGGCTTACCAGTTGGTAATTACCCTCATTGTTTAAACCAACTGGTTGAATTGCAATTTTCTTTTTCGATTTGCCAAATAATTTCGTTGCCACATAATACGTAGTAACCAATGCAGCACCAGCAAGAAGTGCCGTAAGCCCTGCTTTTTTGAGTTTTTGATTTAGCATGGTTACTTCTTTGGTCATATTGTTTTTGTAGGTCTCTGTACTTTGCATCAATTCGTGCTTGCGTGCTTGCGTATTACTTGTTGTCATGGTCGTTTGGCGGTGTTGTTTTTGAAATATTATTGTCCATGAAATCATAAATTAGTTTGCCGCAGTAGCTACGTATTTTGTTTTTGATTTGTGGTAGGTATATAAATAAACCCACTATCAGCAACAAAAAGATACCTCCCATTACCAAGTAACCTGCATACTGGCTATTCATTTTTTCATTGAGAAATGCCCCTAGGGCAATACTTAGAAATGCCAACATCATTAAGCAAAAAAACAAGATGGTAAATACCACAATTAGTGCAGAAATTAAATTGGTAAGCAATTCACTCACTTCCAGTTTTACCAACTCAATCCTAGCGTCGAGGTATTTTTTGCCGTTGTCTATCAAGTCATCGAGGTGCAACCATTCCATGACTTTGTCTTTTATGCCCATTGATTATATATTAAATTATATTAAGCAATTGCCCGTCATTTCTTTAGGTATAGCGATTCCCATCAATGTTAAAATAGTTGGTGCTAGGTCGCCTAGTTTTCCATCTTTCAGCTTGGGGCTATAGTCATTATCTACCAATATACATGGCACTAGATTGGTAGTGTGTTGTGTGTTAGGTGTGCCGTCGCTATTGAGCATGATGTCGGCATTGCCGTGGTCAGCAATGATAATAGAGGTGTAGCCGTTTGCTAATGCTGATTTTACTACTTCTTCGGTGCATTTATCTACCGTTTCACAAGCTTTTACTGCTGCCTCAAATACACCCGTATGCCCCACCATATCTGCATTTGCAAAATTAAGGCACACAAAATCAACTTCTTTTTTATTCAATTCAGGAATAATTTTATCGCAAATATCTTGTGCACTCATTTCTGGTTGCAAATCGTACGTTGCTACCTTGGGCGAAGGGCAAAGTAGGCGGGTTTCGCCCTCAAAGGGCAACTCTCTACCGCCTGAAAAGAAGAAAGTTACGTGTGGGTATTTTTCTGTTTCTGCTATACGAATTTGTTTTTTGCCAGCTGATGCAATCACTTCGCCTAGGGTATTGTTCAAATTATCTTTGTCAAAAACCACTTTCACATTGTCAAAAGTATCATCGTAGTTGGTCATGGTCACATAATACAAGTTCAGCTTTTTCATTCCTTGCTCTGGAAAATCCTTCTGAGTAAGGGCTTGACTTATTTCTCTACCACGGTCGGTTCGAAAGTTAAAACAAACGACTACATCGCCCTCGGCAATTGTCGCTACGGGATTATTATTTGAATCAACCATCACTATGGGCTGTATGAATTCATCCGTCACTCCAGCATTGTATGATGCAGATAATGAAGCTAGAGCATCATTACTTTTTGTTCCTACGCCCTTTACCATAACGTCGTAAGCCAATTTTACACGCTCCCAGCGGTTGTCTCTATCCATAGCAAAATACCTGCCTACTACAGATGCTAGTTTACCACTAGTGGCGACCATGTGTTCTTGTAGCGACTTTATGTACTCTAGCCCACCTTTAGGGTCGGCATCTCGCCCATCGGTAAAGGCATGTACATATACATTAGGTACTTTCATTTCGGCAGCCATGCTGCACAAGCCTTTGACGTGGTCGATGTGCGAGTGTACGCCTCCATCAGATACCAAGCCTATCAAATGGACTTTTTTATTATTGATTTTAGCAAAATTGAAAGCATCGACCAAGGAAGGTTCTTGATACAATGTTTTCTCTTCTACAGCTTTATTTATTTTTACCAAATCTTGATATACCACACGGCCAGCCCCTATGTTCATGTGTCCTACTTCCGAATTCCCCATTTGCCCAGCAGGCAAGCCCACAGCCAAACCTGATGCTTCTAGTTTGGAATGAGGATATTGCTGATAAAGAGAATTTATAAAAGGTGTTTTGGAATGTTCAATCGCAGAAACTTTGCTGTTGAGCCCAAGACCCCAGCCATCCATGATAACGAGTATTACTTTTTTGTGCATCATAAAAATTTTTATTTTAAAATCTAAAAATACAAATATTAAACAATCAATGATAGATTTTTTAATATACAAAACGCTAAAAAATTAAGAACCACACCAGCATAGCCCATCAAAAAGTGAAAAATAGCTGTGGATTTAAGTGCCCGATGATGGCTACTAGTTTATGCTTATCTATTTGATTATATTTGTTTTGAAAAGATAATATAGTGGTATAATGACATACTAAAAACAATAGTTAGGTTATTATTTATATTTTTTAATTAAATACAGTACTCTTTTTTAACTAAATTTATATTTAATTGTAATAAATCGTTAAAAACTATATTAATAAACTGTTTCACCTTTACTTAATTACTTAAAAATTTATGAACAAATTGAATTATGTAGTTTTGGCATGTTTCATTGCATTGATGAATATGGCTGACATACATGCACAAGACAAAGCTAGAAAATTGCCTGAAGTAGATGTAAAAGACTTGACAGGCAAAATGGTCAAAAGTTCTTCTTTACTGAATACTGACGGATTAACGATAATTGATTTTTGGGCTACATGGTGCAAGCCTTGTATATTAGAACTCGACAACATATCTGACCAATACCCAAAATGGCAAAAAGAAACGGGAGTGAAAATCATAGCGATATCTATCGATGACGCTAGAAATGCGGCCAAGGTTGCTCCATTCGTAAAAGGCCGAGACTGGACGTATGAAGTTTACATTGACGAAAACAGTGATTTTAAGCGAGCCTTAAACGTAGGCAATATTCCTCATACTTTTTTGCTGAACAAGGCAGGTGAAATTATATGGCAACATAACTCCTACGCTACAGGCGATGAAGATGAACTATACGAAATGATTAAAAAAGAAGCCGCTAAGAAATAATTTATAAATACTGTCATTACAATTATGAAATTTAAAAATATTGCTATCACAGCAATACTTCTGGGTGCAACAACAATAGCTCAAGCCCAATTAAAGCCTTATACAGGAAACGCATTGCCCGATACTGCAATTGCTACTACCCCTGCAAATGTGCCTACAAGCCATCAAGAACCTGCAAAAGCAGCAGATAGCGAAGTAGATTTTGGTCAAATTCACGGCGATTTTATGTCTGATTTTCAAACCTATCAAGCCGATACCATTATCAACGCAGTAGTACCACCACAAAAAATGGGGTCAAACAATTATATGAACTTGCTTTATTATAGAGGCAAACTTACAGCGGGCGTTCGTTTTGAAGCCTACTATCCTGCCTTACAGGGATACGATCAACGATATAGCGGTGTAGGCATGGTGTATCGCTTTGCTAATTATAAGTTTGACGATTTGGAAATTACCGCAGGAAATTTTTATGAGCAATTTGGTTCTGGCATGGCCCTGCGTACCTACTGGGATTGGAATCTAGGTTATGACAATTCAATAGATGGTTTTCGAGCAAAATATACAGGCATAAGAGGTACGACCATCAAAGGCCTAATAGGCAGACAGCGTTTCTACTTTGACAAAGGACCAGGACTGGTGCGAGGCATAGATGGAGAAATAGATGTAAAAAGATTATTGAACCTGAAAGACTACACTACCACCCTAACAATTGGCGGTAGTTTCGTAAGTAAATTTCAAAAAGACGACGACCCATTGCTAAAACTACCTGAAAATGTAGGTTTATGGTCTGGTAGAGCAGCATTGACAGGCGGTAGAGTAGGGCTACAGGCCGAGTACACCTATAAAATAAACGACCCATCGGCTTCCAATCGTTATTTGTATCATTATGGAGAAGCTTTATTATTAGGTGCTACCTATACTGGCAAAGGGTTGGGAGTTTCGCTGCAAGTAAAACACCTGAATAATATGAACTTTCGTAGCGACAGAGGCGCCATATTGCCACAAGATTTAATGATTAATTACCTTCCTGCCATTACGCCACAGGTCAGTTATCGACTACCCACACTTTACCCGTATGCCACCCAAATTAATGGTGAAATAGGTTTTCAAGGAGAAATAAATTACAAAATAAAACCCACCAATACCAAAATATTGCTCAATGTTTCTCTAGTAAATAATATAGATACCAATCGTTATCAAAAGAATGATAGTGCCAACTATCCTATTCCTGGATACCAATCTGCTGGGTTAGTCAGCGACTTTAAAAGTTTTGGGAAAGATCAATTTTATAGGAATATCAACCTAGAAGTAAATCAAAAAATATCCAATAAGTTTAAAGTAGTCTTATCCTATTATTACATCATGTTGAATAATAATTTCTTATTTCTAACCTTGTCAGAGAAACCCGAAAAAGTGCATTCTCA
>JAAFID010000220.1 GCA_013297765.1 Cytophagales bacterium
AACCCAATGCAAGGTGAAATCTTCGGTCTTTTACAAAATCTAAGTTAATTTTTGACTTAGCACTTTCCTCAACAATTTCTTTGTCTTTGGTTTTATTGTCTTTTTTGGGAGTGTTTTTTTTATAAGTATTCTCTGCCATATAAAATGCCCAATTCGGGCGTTTGCAAAGGTAGCAAATTTAAGAGATGGTGATAGCTTTTTGTAAAGGCAATTCAAAAATTTAGTTTACAACTTGCATAGGCAATGCCGACTTATGTTCTTTCTTATAAACTAAACTTCTATTACCTTGTAGTATTATTTTATTTACAGCATTTCTAAACTAAGAAATAATAATTTGGCAGTTATTTTAAACATTCATTATGAAAATACTTCTAGATATTCCCGACCACAAAGCTAGTTCTTTAATGGATGTTTTAAACAGCATATCCTACATTAAAGCTAAGCCAATTACTGATTCTAAAGCCATATTGATGCAGGAAATAAGGGAAGCTGTGATAGAATTAAAATTGATTAAAGCTGGCAAAAAAACTGCTCGTGACGTTGAAGATTTTTTAAATGAGCTATAACGTAAAAACCATCACAGTTTTTGAAAAGCAAGCGAAAAGGCTGATTAAAAAATATGTATCTCTCAAACAAGAACTTTTACTCTTAGTTCAAGTGTTGAAAGAGCAACCACAACAAGGTACTTCAATTGGTAAAAATTGCTACAAAATTCGCATTGCTGTAGCCTCAAAAGGCAAGGGGAAAAGTGGAGGTACTCGTATCATAACCAATATTGCTATTACAGATAATACTGTTTATTTGCTCGCTATTTACGATAAATCTGAAAAAGATAACCTAACAAATAAAGAATTGGACGAATTACTAGCCACTGTTTCTAAAAATTAGATAACTAACCCCTAGGCATTTTTTAACAATCTTTCATTAATCTCTTTAATTAATGATGGACCCTCGTAAATAAAACCTGTGTACAATTGAACAAGTGCTGCACCAGCGGCAAATTTTTCCATAGCATCGTCGGCACTATGAATACCGCCAACAGCCACGATTGGAAATGCACCATTTGATTTTTGATGTAAATATTTAACTACTTCGGTAGATTTTTTTAGCAAAGGCTTTCCGCTCAATCCCCCTGCCCCTACTTGCTCTAGTACAGATTTTGATGTTTGCAAATGACTGCGTTCGATAGTGGTATTTGTGGCAATTACTCCAGCAATTTTGGTTTCCTGAACTATGGCTACTATATCGTCTAGTTGTTCATTGGTAAGGTCAGGAGCTATTTTTAAAAGTATAGGTTTGGGTTTATTTTTTTGCATGTTCAGTGCCGTCATTCTGGCCAACAGTTCGGTAAGTGGTTTGCGTTCTTGCAAGGCACGTAACCCAGGCGTATTGGGCGAACTCACATTGACCACAAAATAATCTACACAATCGTACAGGGCATGAAAACAATATTCGTAGTCTGAAATAGCATCTTCATTGGCCGTTAGTTTATTTTTGCCAATATTTCCTCCTACAATTATTTTTGACTTTCGCCTTGCAAGCCTTATTACGGCTGCATCTACTCCTTGATTATTAAATCCCATTCTGTTGATGATAGCTTCATCTTCTATCAACCTAAACAATCGAGGTTGGTCGTTGCCTGCCTGTGGTTTAGGGGTGAGTGTACCTATTTCTATAAAACCAAAACCTAGATTGGCCAACTCATCAATACACTTTGCATCTTTATCAAAACCTGCTGCAAGCCCTACAGGATTGGGAAACTTGATGCCAAAAATAATGCGTTCTAAATTGGGGTCTTTTTTATAAAACAACATCCTTAACCAAAATGGTACACCAGGAATTTTACAAATTTTTTGAAGCAAACTAAACGTGAAGTAGTGGGCTTTTTCAGGCTGTTTTAGAAATAAAAGCGGTTTTATTAAAAGTTGGTACACTGAATAAATCGTTGAGAAATTTAAAACTGAAATACTATAATATATTTGTAAAATAATCACTTTTGTTTCATTTCAAAAAATCTTGTGCAAAAGTAGCCTTACATTTTCTAGTATTAATGAACAGAAAAATTTAACAAAAGACTACTAAAAACAACAACTTGTATTCATTATTACTGTTGATATATCTATGAAACAAACTTTAAAAAATAAAACAGCGATAGTAATTGGGGCAGGTATTGCTGGGCTGGCTGTAGCCATAAGATTGCGAAAAATGAATTATGATGTGTTGGTATTTGAGACCAATGACACTGCTGGCGGCAAAGCTTCAGAATACCAATGGCAACAATTTAGGTTTGACTGCGGCCCTTCGCTGTTTACACTTCCAGCATTGGTCGATGAACTTTGGACACTTTGCCATAAAAACCCAAGGAGTTATTTTGAATACGAGACATTAAAAATAGTGACCAAATATTTTTATGAAAATAATCTTACGATAGATTCCTACTCATCACCTCAATTGTTTGCACAAGAAGTAAAAAAGAAATTATACATTGAAGAACGCATTGTGCTTAATTTTCTAAGCCAGCAAGAGAAAACTTACAATAAAATTGCTCCTGTATTTCTCGAAAATGCTATTCATCAATGGGGCAAAATATTTCGTTGGAAAATGTTTTTTCCCATGCTGCATTTGATGCAATTCAAATTTTTAAAATCACTTAATTCCATTAACCAAAACTATTTCAAGCACCCTGCACTGGTGCGGCTATTCAATAGATACGGCACTTACAATGGGTCAAACCCTTACAAAATGCCATCGCTATTCAACATCATTTCGCATTTAGAACACAACGTAGGAGCCTATTTGCCAAGCAACGGAATACATGCAATACCAAAAGCCATGCACCAGTTGGCCGTAGAAGAAGGCGTACAGTTTCTGTTTCAACAAAGAGTAGAAACAATAATTCAAAGTAATAAAAACGCAACCGCCGTATTTGCCAATGGGCAAACATATAGTGCAGATGTAGTGGTGAGCAATATGGATGTGCAATTGACTTATGAAAAATTATTACCCAATTTCCCTGCGCCAAAGAAATACCTAAACAACGAAATCAGCACTTCAGCACTTATCTTTCAATGGGCTGTCGGCCTTTCTAGCCCTAGCCTAGAAGTACACAATATTCTTTTTGCGGAAGATTATCAACAGGAATTCGAATCTTTATTTACCAAAAAGAAATACTACCACGACCCCAGTATTTACATTTACATCAGTAGCAAAATAGTGGCAAATGATGCACCTACCGGAAAAGAAAATTGGTTTGTGATGATCAATGCACCTCACCTTACCAAGCCAGATAGCCCAATAGATACTGCGGCAATGCGTACCATTGTTTTGAATAAAATTCAGCAACGATTAGACATTGATTTAGCAAAGTATATTGAACACGAGCACGTCATTGAGCCGGCAGATATAGCAAGTAACACCAACTCCTATTTGGGTAGCCTCTACGGTGCTAGCTCTAACAGCCTGATGTCGGCATTTTGGCGACATCCCAATTTTTCTCCCATCAAAAATCTTTACTTTTGTGGTGGCACAGTACATCCTGGCGGAGGCATTCCTTTATGTTTGCTCTCGGCAAAAATCACTGCTGGTTTAATTGAAGAAAATCATTCCCTCTAATATGCTTACCAAATTCAGAATTTTGTTGCTATTTCTATTTCATTTCTTTGGTCTGATAGCCTGTTATTTTGAAGTTTTAAGACCACTATTTGATATGGGAACATCTTATCATCTGATGGTAATTACATTATTGCTTTTTTATGACAAAAAATATGTAAACACTCGATTTGGAATCTCCTTGGCAATCGTTTTTGCAGTAGGTATGGTGAGTGAAATTATTGGCGTACAAACAGGATATTTATTCGGTCACTATCAGTACACTCCTGCATTGGGTGTACAAATTTGGGGAGTGCCTGTATTGATAGGTATTACATGGGCTAGCACTGCCTACGCCTGCAATACTGTGGCTGTTGGTATTTTTAAAAATAATCGCACCTACAGTATTCTGCTTGCAGGTGCATTGATGGTAGCATTTGATGTAGTGCTAGAAAAGTTTGCGACAGCCGTGCCCCTTTGGCAGTGGGCTGATGGAATTATTCCTATGTATAATTATGTTTGTTGGTTTTTGATAGGTGCGGCAATCAGTGCATTTTTACAGTACAGAAAAATGATAGATACAAACCCTGTTGGCTTGTATTACTTGCTTACACAGATTGTTTTTTTTGTGGGGTATTTGATGATTACTTCCCCATCATGATCAGGATTCAAGTCGATTCAATAAGACCATCTCATTCTCACTCATAAGCGACTGCACAACTATATGACCATTATTAATGCCTTCGCTCAAAGCGAAGGCATCAATATCATTCTGTGTACTACTTCACCCTTTCTACATATTCCCCAGTCTCGGTATTGATTTTTATTTTTTCGCCTGTTTGGATAAATAATGGCACTTGAATGGTAGTACCCGTTTCTATTTCTGCTGCTTTTAAAGCACGTGATGTAGTATCTCCTTTCA
>JAAFID010000221.1 GCA_013297765.1 Cytophagales bacterium
GGGTAGGTTTACGTTCTAGGTTTTGGATTTTAGGTATTAGAGTGTTTGGGATATAACTAGAAAAATGGTCGAGTTGCAGGTGGTAAAGTGTTGCCGTGAGAAATGGAGAAGTCGTTATTGCTTCCTATGAGTGGGTTCACTTTGGCAACGTAATCAATTGGTGGAAGTTGCTGCTGGGCAATTGACGAAAAATAAGAGATGGTAAGTATTGCTAATAGTAAAAAACGAGGAATAGATTAGTTGTGGAAATAAAAATTTAAAAAAAAATAAACAGCTAAAACTTGAAAAACGCTGTTCAAACTACTCACAAAAATTAACTAAATCCCTATAGTTATCAAGTTTTGATTAAATCTGGAATATTTGCAATTAATTAAAGGCTTACTTCTTCAATGTCAATTTGAATCCTTGCGTCATTAAACCATAGTATTCAAAGTTCTTACCCACATAATCTCCTGCAAACATTATAGTACCCGACAAGCCGTCGGCACTCCACCATTTATTAGGTATTTGAGGCAAATAACAGGTGTGTTTGGTACCACCCCAAGGCTTCTCGTTATAGAAAATCTTCCATGGTCCCCATGGGTATTCGCTTTCGTACAATTGCATTTCAGATTCTTTGTCCCACTCGCCCCAGGTTTTTTTGTCTGCATTTTCTGTATGTGGCACTACGTCGCTATACATGCCAAGAATATATCGCTTAAGTACCTTATTGTAAGATATAGTAGGATGCCCCACATGGCCAGGGTCTTTAAAAATAGAAATGCTTTTGTCTTCAAATTTTGACCATTGGGGTACATTATTATTTAATGCCGTCAAAAATTGCCACGATTCACGATGTATAATGCTATCTTTGTGTACTCTAGCCATATATACATTGTCGCCTGTTTCCCAGCTACCATCGTTTGACATGGCATATACATAAGGGTACAATGGGGCTGGCACATTGGTGTATCCTTTATCAAAATTAACAAACGTAAGCCCTGCAAATTTATTTCCCAGAAACTTAGGTGTAGTTGCAATAGGCACATTGGTCCAAGTTTTTCCAAAATCGGTTGATTTTATGATTCCTGCAATACCATAATTTTTAGAATAACTACCAGCAAACCACATGCTCTTTAGCATTGCAGAATCTTTAACGCCTAAGTAAGCATCATACACCTCTTGCCTTGGTCTTATGGAATCGAAATAAGGTAGTGTTTGTTTCAGGTTCCAATCGTAATCGTAAATAGATACATAGATTGCCGAATCTACAGCAATGATACCATCTACATACCTGCTCAGCATTTGATCAGCCGGCATCATTTTTCTAAAAGGAATTTCACTAAAGTCAGTAATGGTTTTTACGGAATGGTTTGGTGGAGTTCCTGTCACTTTCAATACATGGGCATAGTTTATAGGCCCATCAAAGTTTTTTCCATCGTCGTCCAAGACATAGATGGCATCATCTATTCCCCAAGTCCACCAATGCATATCAGAGCCTGTGCCGGGGTATCTGTAAGGTTTCGATGTCCACTCAAAACCTGAAATTAGATTGCTTTGCGGATAGGGCATTGGGCGATGGTACTTCCCTATCACAGCCTTTTGTGCATTGCAGGGAAGTATAAATATTGTTAATAATAAATAAAATATAATTTTCATGGTTTAAACTTGATTGGTTAGTAAAATATTATCAAAATATTTTACAATTAAACGAACATGTTTCTCTAATTCAAGCACTTGAAAAAGTGCGTCATAACCTATTAAATATTGATGGTAGAAATAACGAACAAACAGAGAAAACTAGGAAAAACTCTGTGTGTACACTCACATCAATTAACTAAATCCCTATAGTCACCCAGTTTTTTATGCTCTATGAAATACGTTTTCAGCGTATCACATTTTACATTTTTTTACCAAAAACCGACTCTTATCTATTTTTAGTATTTTGTTGTTCGTTATTCGATTACAATCTGTTTTCTCAAAGTAGTCGTTTCTCCTTTAGCTACTAGAATGTAAACCCCTTTCTGCAAACCAGATAAATCTAAACTTTCGCCACTATTGCCATTAGATTTTACCACTTGAGCATAAACGGTTCTGCCTGCAACGTCAAGTACGTTCAACATTGTAAAATTGCTGCTAGGCAATGCAATAGTCAATAAACCTTTGGAAGGATTTGGATATACCACCAGTTGCTGTGCAGCATCATTGGTCATTATATCCTCATTAGCCGTTGGTAGCTCTGGTTGCGAACCTTCGCCAACCAAGGTCGTGACACTATTGGCGGGTAAAGTAATGGTGGCACCAAAATTAATCGCCCCCATATCGGCTACCTTTTGGTTGCTGCTAGAGGTAGTTAGGTACCGTTGAAATTTGGTAGGCATACCGCTGGCTTGCACTCCTTCTAGTTTTACGGTTTGCTCTTTCGCTGCATCAGGGTTAATCAATACCACAGTCAGCGTTTTTTTGGCATCGTTTTGAAATGCAATAGACATTACACTATTGTCTGTTTGAATGGTATTTACATGAATCGCACCTGGTCTGATGTATCTGTAAAAATGCTTTGCAGCATAATACCTATCTGATTTGCTGCCATCTACTTTTACTAGCGATTCATGCTCAGAGCCTAGTTCCCTTACTGGCCTTGTCATGCCTAGAAAAACCCAAGCGTTTGCTTTACCATATTTCAAGGCTGTAAAAATCGCTGTTGCCATAGACATACCGCCTTCGTGAGAATCTGGATAGCCAGAGGTTTCTGTTTGCCAAAATGGACGATTGGCATTTTTATACCTCGATATTTTATCTAAATTTTTCCACGCAGCGGCATCGCTAGATTCAGGTGTTTGAGCATTAGCTGCATAAGAGTGTATTGCCGCTATGCCAGCATTGCCATACTCTGCATAAGCAGGATTGTCTAAAATGGCACGTATAAATTGCAAATATCTAGAAGCATCGCTGATGTCTTCGGTAAACATCATTTTGGTAGTGAATCCTTTTTCTTTTAGCTTGGCTGCCACTGCACCAAGTGTTAATGCATAAGACTTAGGTGTGTAAACACAAGAAGAGAATGGCTGACCAAATACAGGTTCATTTTGAATATTCATGGCCATAATATCAATTCCTGCATTTTTAAGAATGGTCACATAAGCCAAACAAAATTCAGCAAATTCGTCTGTCTGGTCCTTGTCTACTTCATTAGTTCCATTCTTTTCGGCTTCATCTATTGGGTTGATTAATCTGTTCCATACAGGGTCTGTACCTGAAACACATCCCACATACTTCATCCAAGCTGGTGGTGAGAATACTGTACTAAAGAACAATGGCTTATCGCCGTTAGCTTCAATTTTGGTTTTAAGGGCTTTTAAATTTTTTGTTTGGTAGTTTAATGGTATGTGGTAATCGCCATCGCAGCCGCCAGGTGCATTGCCTAGGCTATATCCTGCAAGGTTCAGATTGTTAGGGTCGTTGTTGTCGTTTTTGGTTTCCATACTACCATCTATCGCCGTTCTAAAAATGGTACAGCCCAAATCATCTACAAAAGTATTGACATAGTTGGCATCCATATCCTTGAACTGTCCCCAACCGGGTAAGTTTTCGGCCATTGCTCCAAAGCCATCTATTTTTTGATATTGGGTTGCTTTGTCAATTTTAATAATGTTTTGTGCACTAGCACTACCCGCAATACATAAGGCGAAAACGGGAAATAGTAAGTTTTTTTTCATTTGATATAGGGTTTAAAGTGTGGAATAATTTTTAATAATATTTCCCAGCAACTTATTGTTGCTGGGAAAATGGTAAAATTATTTAGCAATCACTATTTTTTCAGAAATATTTCTGCCTGCATCGTTGATGTTGGCAAAATACATTCCATTGGTCAAGCTAGTAAGGTCAAGCATATATACCCCTGAAGCTACATTTACTTTGGCAAATGTGGCCACTACTTTTCCAGAAATGTCTGTAATTTTCACATCTACATTTTCTGAAGTATAGGTTCTCACCGCTAGGTTTACCATACCTGTAGATGGCATAGGATAAAGCGAAATGTTATTGTCTAGATCCATATAGGTTTCGGTACCTAGTGGACCCATGCCTTTGATGGTACAGGTAGCACCAGTCATTTTATTCAGTGCTTTCCATTTTGGAGAATTGTTCCAACGCTCTGGATTGTAGTCATTTTCTGCAATGAACCATGTGCCGAAAGAAGATTGAGCACCCGCTAAAGAAAAGAAGCAAAAATCCTCACCTTTTAATTTATTGAACCAAGTGTCTTGAACCAAATATTTAACAATATCTTCAAAACGTGGGTCACGTACGGCAAGTATCTTATTTTTGATATTGAAAGATTCTGTAAAGTTTGTAGAGCCTTCATACACTGTCAATTTAACCTTCCATTTGTCCGCAGTTGCTTTGTGACCTAGCCAATCATCATTGTATTTTTTGTCAATAGCTGCCTTTTGCAAGCCCAATAAAGCATCTAAAGTAGAACTTGCTCTGCCATTGTCTTCTGCATAGCCAGATAT
>JAAFID010000222.1 GCA_013297765.1 Cytophagales bacterium
GCTAAAGGAGCGGTATTTGCCATGGAAGGAACAAGTATGAATTATGCCCCAGAAGTAATGACCAATGTATGGAACACCGCTGCCAAAGCTGGCTACAGCCAATATTTTATTTATCAAAAAGTAAGCGGCATTACCGACGACCATTTGTATGTAAACAATATTGCCAAAATACCCATGATAGACATTATTGAGTACAACGACGAAGCTCAAAGTTTCTTTGGCTGGTACCACCACACCCACAGAGACAATATGGACGTGATTGATCCCAAAACCCTTAAAGCTGTAGGGCAAACGCTACTGGAAGTATTGTACAACGAATAAATTCTCATGGAAATAGAACAAGGCAAACAGTATCAAATTGCAGCCATGCCTACACGGTTGCTCAATTACATCATTGATCAATCGGTATTTGTAATGCTCATATTGGCACACCCTTACGTGGGTATCAACATCAAATTAGAAGATTTGCAGAAAGCGTCGCCGTCTATGTTGATGTATTTAATGCTATTGAATACAGCATATTATCTTATTTGTGAATTGGCATTTTCTAAAACCATTGGTAAAATGATTACCCGCACAAGAGTAGTGGATACAGAAGGTGAGAAGCCCAAACCTGCAACTGTTATCATCCGCTCGCTGTGCAGAAACTTGCCGCTCGACAATGTATCGTTTTTGCTTTTTGCCAAAGGCTGGCACGACCAATTGTCAAATACCACGGTGGTACACGATGCCTATAAACAGGGCTAAACCAGAAAATTTTATTTAACAAACCAAAACAAAAATTATGGAAACCTTAGTTGATCTTTTAAAAATTGTACTGCCAGCAGCCCTTGTCTTGTTTGCGATGTACCTTACCGTAAAATCTTTTCTTGCCAAAGAATTTGAAAAAAGAGTGGTAGAATTAAAACTAAAAAATTCAGACATTGTGCTGCCCATTCGCCTACAGGCTTACGAGCGTATGTGTTTGTTTTTAGAAAGAATATCTCCGCACAATTTGGTAATTAGGGTAAATGAACCAGGCTTAGAAGTTGCCCATTTTCATCAAAAACTATTGTCAGAAATTAGAGACGAGTACAACCACAACCTGTCGCAGCAAGTGTATATGTCGCACCAGTCGTGGAACCTAGTAAAAAAAGCCATGGAAGAAGTGGTTGCCGTAATCAACAAATCAGCACTGGAAGTCCCTAGAGATGCCAAAGGAATAGAGCTGGCAAAAATGATTTTTGAGAATTTAATGCAACGCAACCAAGACCCCATAGCACCTGCATTGAAATACATCAAAGACGAAATTGGACAAGTATTTTAGTTTTATAATGTATTAGAATGTATGGTGATAAGTACTACATTCGCCAACAAAATATTTTAAATCACCAAGTAATTTGTTACATAAAATGAAGCCCACACTTTTGCTGATTTTAGTTATTGTAGCTCGATTTTCTGTAGGTCAAGAAATTGCAGAAAAAAAAGGCTACAAATACAATAATAATTTTGACCTATCACTTTCTACAAATAGTACTCAGCAAACAGGAGCGTTGTCATGGGTGCATTTGCATTCTATTACAAAAAAGAAAAGATTTAAAATTGGCTATGGCTTACGGTTTACATCGCAAATAGGTAAAAACTTGACCTATATCACTGCACCTGCAAGTTTAGTTGCCAAGCAAACTGGTCCGCAGGTGCTGTTTTCAAAAAAATATTTGGAAAATGTAGATACGTTTCGTGTGGCCAGCTCAAACCATAACATGCTGAATGTTAGTATTAATATTCAATACACCATTAAAGAAAAGTGGGATATTGGTTTTAATATAGATGCGGTGGGAATTACATTTGGCAAAAAAGTGAATGGTGACTACCAATCTTATCAAGACACGAAAAATGTCTCCTCGCAACCTGCAAGCCCTACAACCCTTAATGCTTTGCTGGTAGGCGAAAACGATCATGGTTCTTTAAATTCAGAAATGTATTTGCGGTATTGGTGGTCTGAAAAATGGGGTGTAAAGGCTGGTATTACCTATATTTTTACAGAATATACTACTGACAATCAACTGCGACTTGACAACAATCGCTGGCGAAATAAATCTGTGTTGGGAATGTTAGCAATTACTTATTCGCCTTTTCGATAAAATAGAAGCTTTGGCCTTTCTTACTATAGCACATACAATTTCTACCACTTCTGGTTAGCAAATTTATTTTTCTGTTAAAAAAGTACACAAAAAGGCAATTTTACTATAAATATAACCTTTAAGTTTGTACTAAATTTAACGTTGAATTTAAATATCAATACTAAGATTGCTTAGCATTGTGCTTACATTTTGTTTTACAAACTCCACACCCCATGAAAATTAAAATCGTTTCCCTTATTGCTTGTTTTATTTTGTCCGTTGCCTTTGTCAATGCCCAGTATAGAGTAGATTCTATGTGCGGTGCCAAAGTAATGCTGGATAAAAAAGGAAAATTGCTGGCAAGGTATTATCCTGATGTGCCAGGTGTAGGATATGTAAAAGTGGTAAAATTGGCAGCAGATTTTTTGAAAGCATGCCCAAATAGTGCTACCAACAAATTGCCCTTGTACATAACTCATTGCTCTATGTATAGAGATAAAAAAGGTGGATTTTATGGGTCAGATTGGCCACACAACCCAATAGTGGTTAATGCTGGAACAGTGCAAAGCCTGGCCATCGACTGGAGAAATTACACGGGCGATGCCAGCTGGATTGAAGTGGCACGTAAAGCCATAGACCACCAAATCGTCCATGGCACCACACCCAGCAATTGGGAATGGGCAAGTGTACCCTACGCTAGCTCAGAAGCTGGTGATATTGTTTATGATGGCGCATCGAAATTTGACACTGCTGTAACCGAAGAAAATAAAGGCCGTGGCGATGGATCTTACGTACTTGAAGTAGATAAAATTGGTGAAATGGGTATTGGCTATTTGAAATTTTACCAAATCACCAATGAAACCAAATACCTAGACGAGGCCATCAAATGTGCCGACGCACTAGCAAAACATGTGAGAAAGAGTACCAATAATCATAAAGGTCTTGACTGGGTAAAGCTGGCACTTACCTCTCCTTGGCCATTTCGTGTGAAAGCTGAAAAAGGAGAAGTATTAGAAGATTACACCTCGCATACCGTAGAGAACCTAAGGTTGATAGACGAACTGATAAGGATTCAAGAAAGGATCAAATTGCCACAAGAAAAATTGGCTGCTTACAAAATAGCCTCAGAAATCGTATGGACTTGGATGTATAGTTCCGATGGGCCTGTGAAAACATCTATTTGGAAAGGTTATTTTGAAGACATCCGTTGGGATCCTATCAACCTCAATCGTGTGAATAATTCACCTATGGAGTTTGCCCGTTATGTGATGAAAAACCCAAGTCGTGATGCACAAATTAGTACCACAGTTCCAGGTTTGGTTTGGTGGGTAAAAACTACTTTTGGTGAACCGGGTATGAATGCAATAAATGAACAAACAGGTTGTTACTTGCCAATGGGTAGCCACACTGCACGCTACGCTTCTATTTGTGCTATGTGGTACGAGCTGTCGGGCGATGCATGGTTTAAAGAGGAGGCTTTTCGCAATTTTAACCATGCCACCTACATGGCCGAGCCAGATGGTGTGATACAAACAGGACACAATTGGGGAGCTGAAATTTGGTTTTCCGATGGCTATACCGATTATATTCGCCACTTTATGGAAGGGCTAGGTGCAGTACCAGAATGGGCTCCAGCAGGCGAAAATCATTTGTTAAAGTCTTCGTCTACCGTACAAAAAATCAATTATACCAAAACAAAATTGACATTCTCAACCTTTGACAAAGAGACCCAAGCCGTATTGCGATTGGCTGCAAAACCTAAGAGTATTATGGTAGATAATAAAATATTAGCCGAAGGTAAATCAGTTGGTTGGATATGGACTCCGCTAGCTGTAGGTGGAGTGTTAAAAATTAATCACCAATCAGGCAATGAGGTTTCGATTAATTTATAGTATTTGATTTTTATTGAAAATGGGGCTGCCTAGTGATGGGCGGTCTTTTTTTGTGATTTGCGGTGTAATTGGCTCTTACCAACGCATTGCGAAAATACCATGAATGTTGCTCAAACAATTCATTATTCACTTTATAGCCAAAAGTACCTAAATACTTTATTAAAAAAATTGCTGTTGTTCGTGTGTTTCCCTCGCCAAAAACATGAATTTGCCACAAGTAGGAAATGAATTGTGCTATATGCTCTATTGTTTCTTGCTGATTTAATCCTTTGTAATTAACCCTTTTTCTTTTCAAAATCGTATAATGTGGCTTTTAAACTCTCGGCACTGCCATACAAAACCGTTTCGCCATTGAGCACCCATTCTTGTTTCGTAATGTTGTAATCTCGTATTTTCCCAGCAAA
>JAAFID010000223.1 GCA_013297765.1 Cytophagales bacterium
GTTTTTAAACCTGAAAATATAGAATTTAAAGAATCTTTATAAATATGAACCCAATCAAATTTACCTTGAGATACAGTATGTTTTGCAAAACCATTTGCATCGGTTGTAAGACTAGAAACTTTATTTTTTTTAGCTAAATAATTAGCCTCGGAGTCATATATATCAATTGTTGCTCCATTTACAGGTTTTTTATTAGCACTTTCAATTCTACTGTAATCATCACTAGTATCGTAATCATAAACCCTGTAAGTTACTTCCTCCACTTTTGGGTCGTCTTTACCACAACCAAAAAATAAAATAGTTAAAATTGTACTGATTGAAATAGCTAGGTTTTTCATTGGTTTAAAGTATTCATAAAATTAGAAAGTAACAAAAGTAATTGATTTTTGGAAATAAGCAAAAAATCAAATTTGAATGTGTGGATAATCTATCAATAAACACCAATCTCACGCTTCCCCCACAGCCTCTTGCAATATTTCCACTTGTCGTGGAGTAAGTGTTTTTTGAGAACGATAGTATCCAGCAGCTATCATTTTGTCTTCGATGAGCAA
The DNA here is from genome assembly GCA_013297765.1 of Cytophagales bacterium. Taxonomy (GTDB): domain Bacteria; phylum Bacteroidota; class Bacteroidia; order Cytophagales; family Cytophagaceae; genus REBA01. Next base: position 552 of record JAAFID010000223.1, read on the forward strand.
AATCCAGGCTTTGAGGGTATTGGGAGAGATACCATAATCGATACACAACTGCTTTTTGGTTTTGCACTTTTTGGGTTTGTGCTTCCTGTAATCAGGAAATGGTTTTGATAGATTTGAAATACTTTCTGGCATAAAAACAACTTTAAATCATCAGAAAGTTGAAAAGCAACAAATCGGAATACAAGCCAAGCGAAACTTATATTTCTCGCATTCAGGTTTGTTATGGTTTATTCGTGGTTGTCGTCAGCAGTGAAGAGATTGAGCAAGAAATTACTCAGAATGCCTGCTGTTAAAGGAATGAGCGGCACCCAACTAGGAATGAACCCTGCAGCTGAACCACCGACTGTTCCAATAGTAAAACTGGTGTGGATGGCATTCATCACACGTTGTACTTTTTTGATAATGACTGGTGTTTTCGCAAACCAGCGTCTTTTGAGTTTGTGCATATTTTTGAATGGTAGTTTCCGCCTTTGGCGGATGGTAGACACTTCGTTTGGTAGTTGCTTCGCATGGTAGTCGCCTTCGGCTTGGTAGGATGGTGGACTGGTAGAAAGGTAGATGGTAGAAATTCTACCAATCTACCTAGCGTAGCGACTACCAATCTACCAATTTCACAACAGTCTTACCCAGCCAGCACCAGCATCAAATCGCAGAATTAAGCCACGAAACTGAGCGATGTTGCCTGTGGTGGTGGCATAAATGGTGTTTCCATTTCCTTGTAATTTGAAATTGATATTGGCGGTTTGTGAGCCATTGGTAATCAAATATTCCTGATTGGGAATAGGATTAGCAGGCATTTTCAAGGTTACATTATTAAGCCCTGTAGCACCAGTGATATACACCCTTGCTGATGCAGTTGGAAGCGTATAAACGATATTGTTGATAGCATTAATCTTGACATATTCTTGCTCAATGGCAATAGTTGTTTCTACATTCTGAGCATTTTTAGTATAGAATTTACCATCTGTTTTGGGGTAGAGTTTTATCCTTCCCACAGGTGGAGCATTGGACTGATTGAAAAGATAAAACTCCAAAGGTTGCACTTGAATTTTTGACATTTTTAGAATTAAAATTTATAGTTTTATTTCGTTTTTCACTTTTCCTTTTTCCTTTTAAAACTAGTACACCAAAAGAGCTCTTACATTAGAAATAGAAACCAAAGATTCAAGTATGACTTGTTTATCAGAAATGGTTACATTGACTTCTAATTCATTGCCATTTTCGTCAAAAACAGTCGTTTGTATGGTTTCTATAGTTTCAAGTGGTCTTACAATATTGAGATACATGGGTGTATTGGCAATGAGGTCTATTTCTCTTACTACTGTTCGTCTTGCAAAGCCACCATTTACAGTATTTGTCCTTGCTTTGGCAAGTGATTTGTTGGTTATTATGCCGAATTCGCTTGATTCTACATCATAGAAATCTACTTCAGCTTGGGTAGCTAAACGAACAATACCTTGTACCAATTCTGTGGCATCAGGAACTGTGTTTTCTAAAATAATCCAGTTGGCAACATCATCGCCAGGATTATCTACTCGAGCAATGACCAATGCTCCGTTTGTTACCAATTTTGGTGTGCCAATGGTACCAATTTGTACATCTTCATTGGTAATCAAACCTGAAATATACCACGCATCGCCTGTGCGGATTGCACCACTTGCACCAGATCCATCACCCGTTTGTTGCATACCATCTGATGTGTATGAAATGGCTTCTTGATTTGGAAATTCGATAGGTGGATAGATAGTACCTGTTCGTACTAGTTGTCCTCGAATGCGGACACCAGCACTAACAACTGAAGATACATAATCTGCAACTGCTTTTACCGTAGGTAAATAAGCATCACTAATCAACGTAAAATCTGTGGCTTTGTCTTTGCTGCTAAAGAGCCTTTGCACACTGGTGCCATCAAAATAGACTGGATAATTGTTATCACTATCATAGCCCAATTGCCCAGCTGCTGTAAGCACAGCTTCGAGTTCTGTTTGTGGTATTTTATGGATGATAGCATTTAATATTTGCGATATTTTCTCGAAATCGAGATGTGTTAATTGACGTTTCATTTTTTCTAATGTTTAATGTAAATTTTGGTAGATTGGTAGTCGTTTCACTTGGTAGTTTGGTAGAATTTCTACCAAACTACCAATCTACCAAAACGAAGTGACTACCAGTCAAGACAGGAATATGATTCCAGAGAATACTTGGTTGAAAAGGATTTGGACGTTATAATTGATTGGGTTAATGAGAATATTTGCATTGATGGTTTGGTTGGATTGGTCTAAAATAGTAACGATTGGTAATCGTGTAAAATGATGTTGGGAGGCTGGTATATTGACCTCAAAAACATCCTGAACCGAAATGTAATATTGTGTAGGTTGTTGATTTCCATTGCCAGAAAAGATGGTATAGTTTTTAATTTTGTTTAACTTGATTCCCATGCGTAATTGCTGTAATGATGCGTCCTGCCAAATTGCCTGCTATTCCACCCAAAATCCCACTCGCCACATACCAGTGCATATCTTTCTTATTCTTCGATGCCCACGCAAACCCAGCACTCGTCCCAGCTCCTGTGATTATTCCAATAAGGGTTTCTTTTTGAATCATTTTATGATTGGTAGTTGCTTCGCATGGTAGTCACTTCGTTTTGGTAGATTGGTTTGGTAGAACTTCTACCAGCCTACCTAGCGAAGCGTCTACCAACCTACCATTACTCAAAATATTGCACCATTAAGACATTTGTTTTGCTGGGTTCAGTATTGATAATCCGAAAGTTTTTAAGGTTTTCGATGTCTTTGATTTCGTATATTCCAAGATGTCCTAAAGGCATTCCGGCTGTTGCCGAAAGCAAATCTTGATAGTTTCCAGTGTTTTCGATGTACTGAAAAGGGCATTCCAAAAACCTGCAACAACTTTCTTGCCTTTGAGAGGTAACATCAGCTTCAAGTACCACTTGGGCATATCTTGCTGTAGTAGGAATCTTTTTGAGTTTTGTGATTGCTGTATCTGATTGAATCACCAATCGCTCAAAACCAATGGCATCGCCACCCATCAATAAGGCATACAATAAATTGTGTGTGGTATCTGAAAATCGTCCTACAGGCAATCTCATTTTTAGTTTTTAGTTTACAGTTGTCAGTTTAGAGTATTGAATGTTTTAAATTTGAAATGCAGTGGGTTTATTGAATAGATAATATCCCAAAAGACTTATCATTCCAAGTGCTAAAATTCCAGCTAAGGCATTGGTAGAATTGAATTGAAAACTGTTGATTCTTATTTTCCAACCTTTTATAAATTTGGCTTGTGTGGGATTATTATCCACTATTTTTTGAACCAAAAGCAAACGTGCTGCTTTGAGTTTTTCAAACAAATCTGCTGCTGAAACTGCATTGATTTGGGCTGATTTTATGCGTGTTACATTCAATTGATTCAACAATTGCTTTAATTTTCCATTCACATATCCCACTCCACTATTATAACTCCAATCGACAATAAACTCTGCTAAACTTTGATTGGCGATTTTATCTGCTTCAAAATAATCCCAGTATTGTTTTTTGGCAATCAATTTGGCATCTTCTAAGGTCAGTAATTTCACATCTTGAACCGTTATTTTACCATCCCCATCTTTGTCATAGCCATAGGTTTGCCAAGTTCTAAACGTCACTCCATACTTGGTCGCACCGCCTTTATCTGCTTTTGTATTTGTAAAAACAGTACCTTCATGAGCTAAAAGTTTATTAAAATAAGTATCGAAATTTGCCATTTTTTTGATTGGTAGTTGCCTTCGGCATGGTAGTC
>JAAFID010000224.1 GCA_013297765.1 Cytophagales bacterium
AACACAAGATGGTGTGGTGATGAACCACAATACGGTGGAACATATTCGTGAAGCTGCCGCTGTGATGGGGCAATATTGCGATATCATTGGTGTGCGGTCATTCCCACGGTTAGTAGATAGAGAAGAAGATTATTCAGAAGATTTTTTTAATAAATTTATCAAGTATGCGAATGTGCCCATCGTAAGTCTAGAGAGTGCAACGTTGCACCCGCTACAGTCGTTTGCCGATATACTTACCATCGAAGAAACAAAGAAAAAAGACCGCCCGAAAGTAGTGCTCACTTGGGCTCCGCACATTAAATCACTGCCGCAAGCCGTTGCCAATTCTTTTGCCGAATGGATGAATAAAGCAGATGTAGAATTTGTAATCACCCACCCCAAAGGGTACGAGCTGGCAAAGAAATTTTCGGGCAACGCCCCTATTATTCACAATCAAGATGAAGCACTTAAAAATGCCGACTATATTTATGTAAAAAACTGGTCTAGCTATGAAGACTATGGCAAAGTTATCTCCATGGATAGCAACTGGATGTTGACGAATGAGAAATTAAAATTAACCAACAATGCCAAAGTAATGCACTGCCTGCCTGTGCGACGAGGTATAGAGCTGGCCGACGAAATATTGGATGGGGAAAATTCGCTTGTTATTCACGAAGCTGCCAACAGAGTGTGGAGTGCACAAGCGGTATTGAAAAAAATATTAGAAAGTAATTTTTAAAATGATGTCTAAAGAAAAATTATACGTTGTAAAAATTGGTGGAAATGTGATAGACAACGAAGCAGCATTGGATGCTTTTCTGGATGATTTTTCTAAAATTAAAGAAAAAAAAATCTTGGTACATGGCGGTGGGAAAATTGCCACAGAAATAAGCAAAGGCCTAGGAATAGAAGCCCAAATGATAGATGGAAGAAGAGTGACCGATGCCGAAACATTGAAAATAGTAACCATGGTTTACGGTGGGTTGATCAATAAAAACATCGTGTGCAAACTACAAAGTAAAAACACCAACGCCCTAGGCCTTACTGGTGCAGATGCCAATATGATGCTCGCAAAAAAACGACCTGTAAAGAATGGAATTGATTACGGTTTTGTAGGCGATGTGGAGCAAGTAGAAAGCAACAATTTGTCTGCATTTATCAATTTGGGGCTTACCCCAGTTTTTGCACCACTTACACACGATGGAGAGGGGAATATGCTCAACACCAATGCCGATACCGTGGCATCGGCAATAGCGGTAAGTTTGGCCAGTCATTTTGAAGTAAATTTGGTTTACAGTTTTGAGTTGAAAGGCGTACTTTCTGATTTTGAAAATAAGGATTCTGTGATACCCGAAATGACCCCACCTGAATATAAAAAATTGAAAGATGAGGGTGTTATTTCAAAAGGAATGATTCCCAAATTAGACAATTGCTTTGAGGCCATAAATGGTGGTGTAAGTAGTGTGCTTATCTGCCAAGCCACAGATTTGTTGGCGATAGTGAATGGGGTGAAGATGGGGACAATGTTGATGGGATAGTCATTTTGCTGACTTCAGCAAAATGGTCGCAATAGATGTAACTACCTTTTTTACTCTTTTATTTGTAAATTTATCTTTATGAAAACAGAAGAAATAAATGCCACCATTGTGAATGGCTATGTAGAACTTTTAGATAATTTAAGTGCAATCAACAAGCTTGATCTTATTGCTAGGCTTACGGCTTCGGTGAAAATAGACTTGGTTAAGAAAAAGTCTTCATTTAGAAAAGCATTTGGTGCGTTTGATTCAAAAAAAACAGCTACAGAAATTATCGAAGAAATTCGTAGCAGCAGAGTTTCCAACAGACAAATTCAATCCTTTTGAAAAAATACCTCATAGATACCAATATTGCCATTTTTTATATGAAAGGCATGTTTGACTTGGTAACCAAGTTTGATAACATAATACCAGACAATAGTTTTATTTCAGAAATAACTTTAGCTGAACTAAAATTTGGTGTTGAAAAAAGCGACAAGCCAGAAAAGAATAATAAGACACTAAATAATTTTCTAACTGGTGTACAAATACTTCCTATTTTTCACTCTTTAGATTTGTATGCCAAAGAAAAAGCTAGGCTTCAAAGAGCGGGTACACCTGTAGATGATTTTGATTTATTGATTGGGGTAACTTCTGTAACACATAAATTGATTATGATTACCAATAATACCAATCATTTTAAACGTATAAATGGTATTAAGTTAGAAGACTGGACAAAGGATGCGAAATCTTCTTTGTTGGATTAATAACTTATCTGCCAAGCCACAGATTTGTTGCCCATAGTCAATGGGGCAAAGATGGGGACAATGTTGATGGGATAACCATTTTGCTGACGTTAACAAAATGGTCGTATTGAACAAAAGAATTAGTATAAATAACAAACTATGAAAGACTTAAAAACATTACAAAAGGATGCTCTGCAACTTTTGAAGGGATTGATAAGAATAGAATCGTTGAGCAAGGAAGAAGATAAAACTGCCGAATTGCTCAATTCATTTTTTGTAGAAAGAGGTGTGCCCACTCACCGATTGAAAAACAATGTTTGGGCATTCAACCAACATTTTGATAAGAACAAGCCGACCATTTTACTTAATTCCCACCATGATACTGTAAAGCCAAATCCAGGCTATACCAACGATCCATTTGACCCAATGGAAAAAGATGGAAAGCTGTTTGGCCTTGGTAGCAACGATGCTGGTGGCTGCCTAGTGTCGCTGATAGCAACGTTCTTGCATTTCTATGACAAGGAAAATATGAAGTACAATTTTGTCATTGCTGCTACTGCCGAAGAGGAAATTTCTGGCTATGATGGTTTGGAATTGGTCTATCCACAACTAGGGCCTATTGATTTTGCAATTGTAGGCGAACCTACTTTGATGGATATTGCCGTGGCAGAGAAAGGCCTTATGGTGCTAGACTGCGTTGCTCAAGGCAAGTCGGGTCACGCTGCGAGAGAGGAAGGCGACAACGCCATTTACAAAGCCATCGACGATATCAATTGGATAAGAAATTATAAGTTTGAAAAAATATCGCCACACTTGGGACCAATGAAAATGTCTGTAACCATTATCAATGCAGGGTATCAGCACAATGTAGTTCCAGAAAATTGTCCTTTTACCATAGACGTACGCATTACCGAGGAGTACCGCAACGAAGACGTGTTGCGCATTATTGAAGACAACATTCAATCGAAAGTTACGCCACGTTCGGTAAGGCTTCGCCCTTCGTTTATTGACCCAAACCATGCCTTAGTGCATGCAGCTATAAAACATGGTGCAAAAACCTACGGCTCACCAACTACCAGCGACCAAGCCTTGATTCCAGTGCCTTCGGTAAAAATGGGGCCAGGCAATTCAGGTCGTTCGCATACCGCTAATGAGTTTATATGGCTCAGTGAAATAGAAGAAGGAATAGATAGATACATCAAGGTATTGAGCGAAATGGTGTAAAAATTTGGTCAAATTTATTGGCTAAATTAAAAAACACACGTATATTTAAATACTATAAACACGTGCAATATGACTACTAAATTGACATTGACTTTGCAGCAATCTACCATTGAATCTGCAAAAGAATTTGCTGAAAAAAATGGAAGAAGTCTTTCTGCTATTGTGGAAAGCTATTTGAAAATTTTAACAAAAAAAGAATCGAATGATGAAATTTCGCCTAAAGTCAAAAATCTTTTGGGGGTAATCACTTTGCCTAAAGATTTTGATTACAAGAATGATTTGCTAGACGAGATTTTAAAAAAGCACGCAAAATAAATACAAGAGAGTGAAACATATATTTTTAGACACCAACATAGTAATAGATGTTTTATCGGAAAGAAAACCATTCTCTGTATCATCTTCGAAAATTTTGACATTAGCAGCCGAGAACAAAGCAATATTTTACCTTTCCACAATTTCTTACCAAATCATTAATTATGTACTAAAGAAAGGCGACTCTCGAAAAAACATAATTGCTTTACTTTTGGAACTAGAAAGCATGACTATAGCCTTAGACGTAACTGGTGCAATTATTAAGCAGGCTTTAAATTCAAATTTTGGCGATTTTGAAGATGCTATACAATATTACTGTGCAATGTCTAACAGCAAAATTGATACTATAGTAACTCGGAATGTAAAAGATTATAAAGCTAGTTCAATAGATGTCCTTTCTCCAGATGAAGTCTTGGCTATGTTTTAATACTTCCGAATTTTATAAAAAAAATTAACCATGAAACTTTGGCAAAAAGAAGGCAACGTAAATCAATTGATTGAAAAATTTACTGTTGGCAAGGATAGAGAAATGGATATGTTTTTGGCGGGT
>JAAFID010000225.1 GCA_013297765.1 Cytophagales bacterium
GCTTTTCCAATATTGATTTTTTTGACATCTGCCCATTCCCAATTTTATTGCTTGGCAAAGACTTTGAAATTTTAAAATACAACCTAGCTGCGGAAATAATAATAGGAAAACTAGCATCAACACCAAAAACTTTTAATGAGCTATTGCCACCAGAATTTAACTTTAGCAATACATTCACCATCAAGATTGGCGATGACGAATACACTGTAGAAAAAACAATTTCTCAGCAAATTATTGTTTTGTATTTCAATGATAAAAAAGTGTCTACAGGCAATAAAAATGAGCCATTGGAGCACCAATACAGATACAAAGAATTGGTAGAAACCTCTAGTAGCTTTATCTACAAAGCCGATGCAGAGGGCAATTTTACATTTATCAATGAAGTGGGTATTGCCAAAATGGGATACCAAAAAGAAGAAATGATAGGCATGAATTTCAGTACCCTTATAGCCAACGATTACAAGGCTCAGGTGATTGAATTTTATAAAAATCAATTTGAGAAAAAAACAAAAGAAACCTATTTTGAATTTTTAGCACACACGAAAAATGGAGAAAAAATATGGATTGGGCAAACAGTTCAGTTGTACCACGAACAGGGACGAGTATTGGGCTTTCAAGCGTTTGCCACAGATGTTACTGCTAGAAAAATACTAGAAATAGAACTGACCACACAAAAAGAATTGCTAGACACCATACTTTATTCCTTGCCATTGGTCGTATTTCTAAAACAACAAAATGGCGATTGCATATTTATAAACAAGCAAGCAGAGAACCACGGTTCACCCAATTATATTGAAGAGAGTGATTCCTTGCTAAGTCATATTGACCATACAGATAGTGAAGTATGGAAACGAAAAATGCCTTTTGAAAATGTAGAAAAAATAATATTGAATGGCAAAACCAAATATTTTCAGGTTGGCAAGCAGATTATATGCCCTACAACCTACGAAAAACCCCTATTGCTGGGTTATGCAATTGATATTACAGATAGGAAAAAAATCGAAGAAGACTTGAAGAAAGCAAAGCAGAAAGCCGAAAAATCTATTGCAGCCAAAGAAAGATTTATATCTATCATGAGCCATGAGATAAGAACACCAATGAATGCAGTAGTAGGCATCAATAATATATTGCTAGATCAACCTTACCTGCCCCAGCAAAGAGAATATTTTCAAGCGACTAAAACAGCTTCTGACAGCCTGCTGAAGATACTCAATAATATTCTAGACCTCTCTAAACTAGATGCGGGTATGGTAAATATAGAAAACAAGGACTTGGATTTGTCAAAACTAATTCAAGAAGTATTGGCACCATTCAAATTTAAAGCGGCAGAAAAAAACTTACAATTACACTCAGAAATAGACCCGCAGATACCGTCAATATTGATGGGCGATGCCCTAAAACTGCATCAGATACTGGTCAATTTGGTATCCAATGCAATGAAGTTTACCCACGAAGGCAGCGTAGTGGTCAAAGTCAATTTGATAGAAATAATCAATGGCAAGATGATATTGCGGTTTGTGGTGAAGGATACAGGAATAGGCATAGCACCAGATAAATTAGCGTCGGTATTTGAAAGCTATACGCAACTGAACAATCATATAGCCAATCAATATGGGGGAACAGGGCTAGGGCTTACTATTGCTAAGAGTTTGATAGATTTACAAGGTGGCGATATAGATGTAGAGAGCACTGTAGGCATAGGAACTACCTTCTTTTTTCAATTGTCTTTCGAGGCTAGTAATGTCAAAGTATTGAATGAAAAAGAAAAAATCGAGTACAACCTGCAAGGGCTGAAAATATTGCTTGTGGAAGACAATCAAATGAATCAAATGATTGTTCAAAAGTTTCTGGAGAAAAAGGGCGTGGAACTATACATTGCAAATCACGGCAAGGAAGCGATTGAAATTCTCTTAAAGCACCCATTAAATCTAGTGTTGATGGATTTGCAGATGCCTGTGATGGATGGTTATGAAACCGTAAAATACATTAGAAAAAAAATAAAAATACCTGCTGCCGAGCTTCCTATTGTTGCCATGACCGCAGCATCTGGCACTGATGCAGATTTAAAATTGACAAAAAGTGGATTTAATGGCATTATTACCAAACCATTTGAACCCGAAAATATGTATGCTATCATAGCTGCTAACACCTACAATACCGCTATGCCTATAGTGCCAAAAGCAATTCTTGTTGGGGAAGTGGCTGTTGTTAATCTAGAATATTTGAAAGCATCGGCAGGTGGAAGTAGTGAATTTGTTAAGAATATGATTAACATATTCCTGACTCAAACCCCCTATTATTTGGAAGAGATAAAATATTGTTACGACACTAAAAATTGGGCAAAACTGCAAACTATAGTTCATAAAATGAAGCCTACCATGATTATGATGGGAATGAATTTAAAAAGTGAATTGGAAGAAATCGAAGAAATGGCTAAGCAAAAAAGAGATTTTGTACAAATGGGGAAATTATTGGAAATGATATACACTCAGTCTGCTACAGCTTTCGATGATTTGCAGAAGGAATTGGCCATGATGAAATAGAAGGTATTTATTTCATAATTTCTACCTTTGCAAATATGAGAAAAAATAAAAGCCCCAATACCATCATCGAGCAGGTGACTATCGGCGAGATGGCTGCCGAGGGCAAATGTGTAACCAAGCACAACGACAAAGTAGTATTTGTAGAAAAAGCAGCCCCAGGCGATGTCGTAGATGTAAGGGTTTTTAAAAGCAAAAAAAGCTTTTCTTTTGCCGAGCCTATCAAATTTCATAAATATTCAGAACTACGAGCAACGCCTTTTTGCCAACATTTCGGCGTTTGCGGGGGCTGCAAGTGGCAACACATTCAGTACGACACACAGTTATTTTACAAAGCAAAACAAGTAAAAGATAGTTTTGAGCGTATTGCAAAAATTCCCATTCCCGCCCTGCAACCCATACTGGCATCGGTCGAGAAACAATATTATAGAAATAAATTAGAATACACTTTTTCTAATAACCGCTGGTTTACTAGGGAAGAAATGCAACAAGGAGAGATTGTAGACCGCAATGCACTAGGGTTTCACATTCCTGAAATGTTTGATAAGATTGTAGACATTCAGCACTGCTACTTGCAAGGGCAATCGTCAAACGAAATAAGGCTGGAAATAAAGCGATTTGCTCAAGAACATCAACTGAGTTTTTTTGATATTCGCAAACAAAATGGATTACTACGCATATTGATTGTCCGCACGGCTATCACTACGACAGAGACGATGGTCATTGTGCAATTTGGTGAAAACAATCCAGAAGCTATTGAGTTGGTAATGCAACATATTGCCACCACTTTTCCTCAAATCAGTTCTTTGCAATACGTTATCAATATCAAAGGCAATGATACTTTTCACGATTTGGAAGTCGTGTGTTTTAAAGGGCTGCCATACATTGTAGAGCGTATGGAGCAGCTAGAATTTAGGGTTGGGGCTAAATCTTTTTACCAAACCAATTCTACCCAAGCCTACGAACTGTATAAAATTACTAGAGAATTTGCCCAATTTAATGGTAGTGAATTGGTTTATGATTTGTACACTGGCACTGGTACTATTGCCAACTTTATATCAGGTGCTTGCCGCAAGGTGATAGGGCTAGAGTATGTACCTGCCGCCATAGAAGATGCAAAAGTAAACGCAACCATAAACAATATATCCAATTCAGAATTTTTTGCTGGCGATATGAAAGATTTATTGAATGATGATTTTGTTGCCCTTCATGGCAAACCCGACGTAGTAATCACCGACCCACCACGGGCAGGTATGCACGAAGACGTAGTAGGCATGTTGCTAAAGATGCTACCTGAAAAAATTGTGTATGTAAGCTGCAACCCAGCAACCCAAGCCAGAGATGCGGCACTATTGAACGCTAGATATGACGTAATGATGATACGCCCTGTAGACATGTTTCCCCACACCCACCACGTGGAAAATGTAATATTGATGCAGTTGAGAAAATAAATTTTAAGTATCAATCTGCTCCATTATTTACACACTTTCCATTTTTGTATCCAAGTTGAAAACTGTAAATTAGAAGCTAGTAAAAACGTTAATCCGAAATTCATGCGTATAGGTATATTCTTTGGTGGGCAATCTAGAGAGAGAGAAATTTCTTTTGCTGGGGGGCGTACAGTTTATGACAATTTGAATAAAAATCTTTTTGAGGCTGTACCCATATTTATAGACAGTGTTGGTAATTTTATTTTGCTCGATTGGCAATACATATACAAAGGAACTATTAGAGATTTTTATCCACCCGTATCAGCAACAC
>JAAFID010000226.1 GCA_013297765.1 Cytophagales bacterium
TACACGCTATAAATTAACATCGCCATATATAGTTACCACAAACGATTTTTTTGTTGGATATGAACAGAACAATGGGTCAAGCGTTTACTATGGCTTTGACCTCAACGCCCCAAAAACAATCATGTCTGTTTGGAATTTCCCTACTGGCCCATGGAAAGAGGTAGAATACCAAGGTGCATTGATGATACGCCCCGTATTCAGAGTTCGTACACCCAATTCATCAGTAAGTACTGAAGATGCCAAAGAAAATAATTTGCAGTGCACTATGTATCCTAATCCAGCTAAGCAACAATTGACAGTTGAAGGAGACATTACTAACTTAGAGATATTTTATGTAACGGGGCAGTTAGCCATCGAACAAAAATTTGCCAACGCTACAGATGCTAAGGATATAGACCTATCTGCATTGCCCAATGGATTGTACGTAGTAAAGATGCACAATGAACGTCAGCAAGCGACTAAAAAATTGGTGATAGCAAGATAAGCATGGCCGAAATTATTGGGAAATTTTGCATAAAAAATACAATAGAATATTTAGCCAATTCTTCTAGTGACAAGTGTATTTACCATGTCAAAGAGCTGATTTGGTTTCATTGTTCTCCATTCTTCTATTTCTAGATTGCCTCCAAAATTGAGGTAGTAATCTAGTCGGTATTTCTTCCACTCATAGTGAATAAAATCACGGAAATTGACTGCTGCTACCCAACCATCTTCTATTTCTTCAAACCATTCTTCATAATAGCATTCATCCGATGCGTGAAAATTAAACACATGCTCACCTATCAATACATAGTGATTGATACCGTGATTTATCAGCACATCCAATACATTGCGTTTTAGGTGCATGATATCGTTGTGCAAGGCATCGTTCCATTCCCCAAATAATTCAATGATGGCAAACTGACGTTGGTAATCGATATACAAAATTTTGATGTACAATGTTTCTGAGCCTATGCAGTCCCATAGTGGGTGAATGTAGTAGCCGTAAATATCATGGGTGTATTGTACCAAATTATATACTTCGTTGTGAAAGGGCGAACGTACATCGTCACGAGCTATATAGTATTTTTCCCAATTGAAATATGGCTCTATATTGTGCATGTTATTGGGTTTTTAATTTTTAACAATTAAATTTTTACTCATAGCTTACATTGACTACTACTTGCAAATGTTGAGAGGCCATACCACTAAACTGCCCTCGTAGTGGCGACACATCGTCATAATCTCGCCCTACCGCAACACTTATATGTTTATCGCACACCACCACATTATTGGTGGGGTCTACTCCTATCCAGCCATAGTTTGGCAAAAAAGCCTCTACCCAAGCATGTGTAGCACCATCGCCACGCATACCTGTTTGATTGGGGCATATATAGCCACTTACATACCGTGCAGGAATACCCACAATACGCAACATATCTATCATCACTAAAGAAAAATCTTGACACACGCCACAACGATTTCTCCACACCTCTTTGATAGGTGTAGTGACAAGTGTAGAATTGGGTAGGTATTGATAATGGTTGTAAATATATTGATTGAGTATTAAAATAAAATTTAAAGGAGTGTAGGCATAAGGCTTAAGTGAAAAAACCTCGCCCGATAATTCATTGAAAACAGAAAAATCTTTTGGATTAAGAAATAATTTAAAAGAATTGTCTAATGCAAAATGTGTGTAGTGCTCCCACAACGATTGACTTTTCAATGCGTCTGCAAATACATCTTGATACTTTTTCTCTATAAATAAAAGTGATTTAATTTCTAGAAAATTATGATTGCCATACAGGGTAAAAAAACCAATTTTATTGCCAAAACCATCTTTATTAAATTTCATATCGGTGTATCCGTTGTAAGTGATGAACTGCGATTTCAGCACTGTAAATTCATCTTCAAGTGGAAACATTTTAATAATGTTTTTACTATCAAAAATAGGATGACTGTAATTGTAGCGCGTAGTATGCGAGATATGGAAAAGTGGCATATTGGGTTTATGGTAGAATAGTAAAAATCTATGCCGTACAAACAATAGATGCAACAGTAAGTTAGTTCCACTAAATCTAATTTACTATTTTAGCTTTTTAATATTGCCCTTTAACTATTTTCTATCAATTAAAATGAACCCAATAAGCTTAATACAAAAATTCCAACGCAGCCTAGGTTATATAACTGTTGTTTCGGTTATGTTGATTGCCTGCAATGGCAAAACACAGTCTAAAAAAAACGAAAGTACATTTTACAAAGACCCCACTCAACCAATAGAACTACGCATTGAAAATTTGCTAAAGCAAATGACACTGCAAGAAAAAATAAACCAACTAAATGGTCATGGCTTAGCCACAGATACCAATGCAAGACTGGGCATACCTGCCTATTTTATGTCTGATGGTTCGGTGGGGGTACGCACAGGTAAAGCTACAGCATTTCCTGCATCTTTGGCAATGGGTGCATCTTGGGATACTGCTTTGGTAGCAAAAATAGGTGCTGCCATGGGCGATGAACTGGTGGGCAAAGGCCTTAACTACTATCTTTCGCCTTGCTTGAATATTTTTAGAATCCCCAATGGTGGTAGAAATTTTGAATGTTATGGCGAAGACCCATTGCTAACGGCATGTTTAGGAACTGCATACATCAAAGGAGTGCAAAGCAAAAATGTAATCGCCTGTGCCAAGCATTTTGTATGCAATGACCAAGAGTGGGAACGTAGAAATGTAGATGCAGTGGTAGATGAACGTACTATGAGAGAAATTTATTTCCCACCTTTTGTTGCTGCCATCAATGATGCTAAAGTAATGTCTATCATGGCATCGTACAATCTACTTAACGGTACACATACCAGCGAACATGCTTGGTTGCTCACTGATATTTTGAAAAAAGAATGGGGCTTTACTGGTCATGTCATTTCTGACTGGGATGCTACGCATAGTACGGCTAAGTCTGCCAATGCTGGCTTGGATTTGGAAATGCCCCAGCCTACATTTTTTGGAAAAAAATTGCTTGATGCTGTAAAAAGTGGCGAGGTAAAAGAAGCCCAAATTGATGATATGGTAAGAAGAGTTTTAAGACCTAAGTTCCAATTTGGCTTATTTGACAATGTTCCTAAAATAGATTCTTCACTGGTAAGTTCGCCTGCAAATAAAGCCATAGCACTAGAGGCAGCACACAAAGGAATTGTACTTTTGAAAAATGAAAACATACTTCCACTAGATGTTGCTAAAATAAAAAACATCGCCATCATAGGCCCCAATGCTATGAAAGCTCGTACTGGAGGTGGCGGTAGTGCCTTTGTATTGCCTAGTTACACCACACATCCATTGGAAAGTATTAAACAAAAATTAGGAGCCAATGCCAATGTTACCTTTGCCCTAGGCGATGTATTGGATAAAAAAGAAGCCAATATCATTGATGGTAAATTTTTATTTACAGATGAAAACAGAACACAAGCAGGCCTTAAAGCCGAATACTTCAACAATACAAAACTAGAGGGCAAGCCAGCACTGGAGCGTATAGATAAAACAGTAAATTTTGTTTATAACGATGGCTCGCCAGACCCAAAAATCAACAATGACGGCTTCTCTGCCCGCTGGACAGGCGTATTGGTTTCACCAGTACCTCGCAAATACACCATTTTTACCCTTGCAGATGATGGCGTTCGGTTGTATATCAACGACAAGCTGGTGTTTGAAAATTGGGATGTACACGGCACAGAGAAAGATTCCGTAGAAATATTTTTAGATCAAAACAAGCTGCACAAAATAAAACTTGAATATTTTGATGGGCAAATGGGAGCAAACGTTAAACTAGGCTGGGATTTTGGCGACGTGCCAGTAAAAACCAATAATGCACTTATTGCAGAAGCAGTTGCCAATGCCAAGAAAGCCGATGTAGCCATCGTCTTTGTTGGTCTTTCGGAGCAAATAGAAACTGAAGCTAAAGATACTCCTGAAAATCTATTACTTCCGAACAACCAAAACGAACTGATAGCAGCAGTAGCAAAAGCAAACCCAAATACAATAGTGGTATTGAACGGTGCACCCGCATTTGCCATTACTGGCTGGGCAAGCAAAGTAAAAGGCATCATTGATATGTTTTACCTAGGCAGCGAAACAGGAACAGCCATCACCGATGTTATATTTGGCGATTACAACCCTAGTGGCAAGCTACCATTCACCTGGATGCCTACCAAAAAAGATTACCCCACCTTTGCTGGATACAAAAATCCAAATTTGAAAGCACCCTATACAGAGGGTATATACGTAGGCTACCGCTATTACGACACTAAAAAAATAACCCCGCTTTAC
>JAAFID010000227.1 GCA_013297765.1 Cytophagales bacterium
TAACAATAATGGTTTTATTTTTCAAAGCGTTGTCACGCAACATGGGTTCTGTAAAGTTCATTTTTTTAATTAGGAGTTAGGAATGATGAATGATGAATTATGAAATTGCAGCGATTTGAGACGGTTGGGAGGGATAGTAGTAGCACGTTATTTCTGTTTTACTAAAGGCTTGTCCCAGATGTTTACAACGATAATCCATGAAACCAAACAACCACCCAAAATTATGTAACGTGTCTGATTACTGAAAGCTGTGGAAATAAGCGTTGATAAAAACAAGATATTTCCAAGAATATGAAAACAAGCACTCGCTGCAATTGATTTTGTCTTCTCAGCGATTGCTCCAATTCCCCAACTTGAAAACAACAAAATACAGAAAAATTTCAATTCATTTAATATTGTTGTGTCTTTATACAGAAAAGATAAATGCCAAGCATACCAAATAAAACCTACAATTAATGATTTCTGAAATGGTTTTAAGTCGATTAGTTCGTTTAATAAGTAACCTCTCCAACCATATTCCTCAAATATTCCATAAGTAACAATAGAAATTCCGACAATAAAACCGTAATAATGTTTTTCTAAATCATAACTATTATCAACTCCAAAGAATGTAAAAAGTACCAATGGAATAGTAAGCATTATTAAACTCTTTATTTTTTGCGTTCCAAATAGGGAAAAAATACTTTCTTTATTCTTTACTGTCAAAAGAATTAAAGCACCGGCTATTGGTCCGATTCCTTGAAGTAATGTTCCGGCAAAAACTGTCAGTCCAAATGGTAATGACATGTTTTTATACCAGTCAAATAATCCAAATCTAAATACTCCCGATAAAGTAGTTGCTATGATGAAATAAATAAAAATTTCAAACCAAGTCTTTTTTCTAATTCTCATAAACTGTCTTTTGGATTTGGTTGGTTGTAATTTCAGGATCTTGCATTTCATCAAGTCTTTCTGATGCTATTTGTGCCAGCCAAAGTTTAAATGGCTCTGCTTTGGGGCTAGGTATAGATTGTATAAGTCTAAATAGTTGCTCTGTATCTGCTACGTCGGTAATTCTAGATTTTCCGTCTTCTGCTTCCATTTTCAATTGTCCGATTTTTTCGGACAGTTCACTTCCTTCGTTTTTAAGCTTTGCTTTCAGGTCGCTCCAGTATTTTCTAGGTCTATAGCTATCGGTTAAAACAGCAATTACATCTACAATCGAGAAATACCATTTTTCTTGTTGGGCATCCCAAATAGTTCGTACTTTTTTATCTTCAAATAATTGTATAGCGTTTTGTTTTTTCATTTATATGGTTTTATAAATTCAACTGAGAAGGAAGTTATGTTTTTTTGCCTTCAATTATTCACCTATAAAAAGATATTTTTCAACATCTGGAGAAAGTATATAAAGTGTGGTATCGAACTGTTATTTTTACCCATTAGATAATTATCCAAAATAGTATTCATGAGTTTTATAAAATATTTTCTATTTGCCACAGCCCTGGTTGTAGCCACTTCGTGCATAGTAAGCAAAAAAAAGTACGATGAACTAGCCCGCCAAAAATCATTATTGGAAACAGAGAAAGCCGACTGTGCCGAGCAAATGAAAATATTGGGTACTGAAAAAGACAGGCTAAGCGACCAAATAAAACAGCTATCTGATGCTGTAGTTGCCCTTGAAAAAGATTCGGTAACTAACCTTGCATTGGTAAAGAAATTAAATAAAGAAATTGCTGCTTTGAACGATTCTTACAACAAGATTTCAAAAAGCTACGACCGCTTACAGACCAACAGCAGTAGTGAAATTGCCAATAGAGAAAAGGAAGTACTAGAATTAGAAAAGAAAAATAATCTCTTAAAAATTGACCTTCAAGACCGTGAGGTAAAGGTAAAAGAACTGGAAAAATTAATCGCCGACAAAGAGAAAGCGACAAAAGAACTGAAAGATAGAGTGAGCAAAGCATTGCTTAATTTTAAAGACAAAGACATTTCGGTAAATGTTAAAAATGGAAAAGTATATGTGTCGCTTGCCGAGCAATTGCTGTTCAAATCGGGTAGCACCAAGGTGGACAATAAAGGTGTAGATGCCTTGAAAAAATTGGCCGATGCCCTCAAAGACGAGAAAGATGTATCGGTGATGGTAGAAGGGCACACAGACGATGTGGCCATGGCAAAAGGCACAGCAGGCATGGAAGACAACTGGGATTTAAGTGTGTTGCGTGCTACAGCCATTACACGCATACTTACAGGTGCTGGTTTGAGTGCCAAGCGTGTTACACCCAGCGGGCGTGGCGAATATACGCCTGTAGCCGAAGGCAAAACGGCCGAGGCTCGCCAAAAAAACCGCCGCACCGAAATAGTGCTTACGCCCAAGCTCGATGATTTATTTAAAATCTTAGAAAATTAAACTCATACTTCCTGTTTGCCATTAGTTTCTTCTACATATTCTACACCTTGGTATTTTCGCAATGGGCATTTGCAAACCATTTTGCCCGCCATTGCACGTAAAATCGTAGGAATAAAATATCAAAGAGAACGAATAGCTACCAAAGACAATGATTTTTTAGATTTGGATTGGAGTAGGGTAGGTAGCCAAAAATTAGTCCTTATTTCCCATGGTTTAGAGGGTTCATCAGAAACCCAGTACGCCAAAGGGATGTGCAAGGCAGCGAATGCCAGCGGAATAGATGCCTTAGTGTGGAACTACCGTGGTTGCAGTGGCAATATCAACAATCAACCGAGGTACTATCACAGTGGCGATACTGCCGATTTGCATTGTGTCATTCAACATGTATTGGCCTTGGGCAAATACACTGAGGTTTATTTAATTGGGTTTAGTGTGGGTGGCAACATTACGCTAAAGTATTTGGGGGAAAATAAATTTTGCATCTCTCCATTAATCAAGTGTGCAGTCACATTTTCTGTACCTTGCGATTTGGCGGGCTGTGCAGCACATTTGGCTAGAGTTCAAAACACTATTTACATGAGGAGATTTATAAAAAGCCTCACGCATAAAATTAAAATCAAGGCACAAATATTTCCACAAATATTGAATGCAGAGAAATTAAAGGGAATAAAAAATTTCCAACAATTTGATGCTCGTTTTACTGCACCATTGCACGGATATAACAGTGCGGAAGAATATTGGCAGGCAAATAGTTGCAAGCAATTTTTAAAAAATATTGATATTCCAACTTTAATTGTAAACGCTCAAAACGATCCGTTTTTGCCACCTTCCTGCTACCCCATTGCAGAAGCTAATTTCAATACGAATTTATATTTAGAAACGCCTCAGTACGGTGGGCATTGCGGCTTTGGCTTGCCATTTCAAAAGCAATTCTACTGGTCAGAATCTAGGGCAATGGAATTTATAAAAACGTTCGGTGCTTAAAATTGAGCATCAAATCAATTGGCAACTATGCTCTTGGCAACAATCAACAGAGTTTCTATAAATATGTATGGCCAATCGACACACATATAATTGTTGCACTTTCAAAATAATTATAAAAGAACTTAAATGTGTCATATTTTTATGGCTTCAAATCTATTTTTTGTCTTTCTATAATTCTTTTCCATTGAATTAATATTTCATTTGGAATAATGATGTATCCAATTGAGAAAGCCATCGTTTGAATCGGTAATACTAAAATATTCAGATATGAGCGGTAAATATAATTCAATAGACATGGATGCTTCTGGATTGCAAATGATTCTTTCTATAGCAGAACTTGACCCTACCATACTTACTGGTTTAATTGATAGTGTACTGGAAAATACACCAGATTTGATTCAGCACCTATCCGATGGAATAGAACAGAAAAATGTCACTCAAATCAAAATTTCATCACACTCGCTCAAATCGTCCTTTAACCTGATAGGTGCTACTACTATCGCAGATACTTGTCAAGCAATAGAAACCATTTCGCAAGAAGGAAAAATGACTGGGGTAGTAGATATGTTTTCCCATGTACAAGATTTGTACAAAGAGTTGGTATCAGATCTCCATTTATGGAAAGCAGACATAGAAGCTGAACAATAGTGGCTACAAAATATTTTGTATAAAGACAACAAAATGTGGATTTTGTTGTCTTTATATTGATAGCCAATATAGATAAGCCATTTTTTTCTATGATTTTTGAAACAGAATACGTTAAAATTTTAAATAAAATAGATCTTATTTCGCCCAGTAAATATGGTAGTACCCGCAATTACGTAGATGGAGCAGTTACTTATATTTCACCCTATA
>JAAFID010000228.1 GCA_013297765.1 Cytophagales bacterium
CTACTTCATATCTTTCTGCCAATGTGCCACAAATACGCTGCATTCGCTGGTCGTAAGCTAGGTCGTTGGTAACAGTAAAGATTATTTTTTTCTTCATGCGGTTGCGAAGATAGGCAATGCTTTGCAGGTTTCTTGCGTGTTTTTTAGTTTTCTTGGGTGTTATTGTTTTGCCAATTCGTAAGTTGAAAAAATTTTAGCTCTAAATTTACCCCTGCGGCTAAACTTAGGGCAAGGCAGGGTTTTATAGATTGTCACCCGCCAAATACGATTGAAAAAGATATTCTGGACTTTCGTAATAAATACTGCTGTTAAAATCTTCTATTTTACGAGATAACCATAGATTATAGACTTCCATTAGTGAATCAATCACCGACTTGTTATTTTTTTTTGAAACATCAATAATTAAACGTTTGTAAACTTTTCCTATATCCCAATGTGTTGGTATTAAATATTTTGCATTTAATATATTGTCGAATACACCATCTTTTATATTGTGTTTTTCGATAAGCTCATGCGTTAGCTTATCTATATTTTCGTTATGGTAAATATCTGCTAAGTCTAAAATATGCTGTAAATCTTTTTTCCCAATAGCATTTACTATCACATTGCGGTGATTTTTTGTTTTTCTGCCTATGTATTCAATCAAAGAGCAAATAAAAAACAAATCATTAGCATCTTTATCTTCTCTGCCTATCATAATTAATTATAGCTTTATATTCAGTAAATTGCAATGTTTTCAAACTTTGTCGCTACAAAAAGAGACTTGGTGGGTGGGTTGCTTAAATTTAGCTAAAATCCAAAACTGTTCACGATTAAGTATTCCGTCTATAAAGTCGGATATATAATTGTAAATTTGGTCATTAGCCATTGCCCCCTCTGGTCTAAGTTTAGCCGAAGGCGTAACTTAGACCTAATATGACGTAAGTTTTCAACTTACGAATAATATTGGCAACAAACCAACTTCACCTTCATAATCCCTTGCACTACTGTACCAATAATCTTTTCCATTAGCTACAAAGCCTGCCTCTACTGGGTTTTGATGCAAGTAATTCAACCGTTGCTCCACCATTTCTATCGTAACCAACTCCATCGGATGGTTGTTTTGCTGCCAAAATTGGTAAACTTCATTGTTGGAATTTCGCTTCCCTGCTCTGCCAAACATCCACAGCAACCATTCTCGCCTACCGGCTACTCCCCCCCCCGCTGGTGCCGACGTCCGTCGGTACCCCTTTATGAGCAGGACGTCCGCCAGATGTTTACAATAATACATGATGTTTACTAAGAAACATAGTTGCCCTTAAATTTGTATTTGCTGCTCATCTTTAGCTGAAAATAAACGCCAAGATATTGATTTTGCAATTTAATTCAAACAGCGGACGGACGTCCTTTATATATCAGCACCGACACACTAGGCGCTAGCGGGGAAATTTACATTCGTCCATAGTTTTTACAGTTTAAAACTGTAAACCTATTTCAGGACAAGACACCTATTATGGCGTAAGTTTCCAACTTACGCACTAGTCCTCAGCCTTGGTGGTAACCAGTTGATATATACGCAACCAATTGGCTAATAATTGTAAGCCTTGCTGGGTTAGTGCCGCTTCTGGGTGAAACTGTATGCCGTATATTGGTAAGGTACTATGCTTGATAGCCATGATTTCGCCCTCTTGGGTAAATGCAATGGCAGCAAGTATTGGGGGCAATTGTTTTAAAATTAATGAATGATAGCGTACTACTGGCCAAGGCACGGCTATGCCTGCAAAGATAGGGTCGGGCAATATGGAAATTTCTGACAGCTTACCGTGCATAGGCTTTAGAGCACGAAGGAGTGTTGCTCCAAAAAATTCACCTATCGCCTGATGCCCTAGGCAGATGCCCAATATAGGTACTTTGATATGATAATGTTGAATAATATCGAACATTATGCCTGCATCTGCCGGAATTCCTGGGCCTGGAGAAAGTATTACGGCATCAAAATTTTGGGCAATTAAACTCTCCACGGTCGCATCATTTCTTACTATGGTAAGGTGTGCCCCCAATTGTAAAAAATAATCGGCAAGAATATGTGTAAACGAATCAAAATTATCGAGCAGCAATATCTTGGGCGATGCAGTAGTTAGTCGATTTACCATGAAGTAAAGGTACTATATTACCTTTTTGATGCTTTCAAATATATCGGTAAACGGAATGATGTAGCTGATCCATGAAATAAATTTCCTTGCGAAATCTAAAATGTAGGGATAAATCATAGCACCTTTCGTTTGTTGCAAATACATCCTATCTAGCCCTGAAGCGTGGAGCAACCAAAATATTACACTAATCGCAAATGCATACTTTAATACTCCTACCAAGGCTCCAGCAAATTTATCGATACTGCCAAACAAAGTGTAGCGAAGCATATTGGTCAAGAATTTACCTAGCGTAAATATCAAAAAAAATATACCTACAAACACGACAATAAAAGCTATAACAGGAGCCATTGAGCCAGTATCAAAATGATTCTTGAAAAAATTAATGGTAGTATGCAGCAGCTTGAAAGCAGACATGGTGGCTATCACAAATGCAAAAATGGAGATAATTTCTATCAAAAATCCTTTCTTGAAGCCAAAATAGCCACCTATAGCCAGTACCAATAATATCAGGAGATCAAACAGCATTTGCTTTGGTTAGCTAAGTAGTTTTTTCACTGTTTCAGAAATGGTTTTGCCATCGGTCAAGCCAGCCAATTCTTTGGTAGCCGTACCCATTACTTTACCTAGGTCGGCAGCAGTTTTTGCCCCTACTTTTTCGATGATGGCTTTTAATTTTTCGGTTACTTCTTCTAGGCTCAATTGTTTCGGCAAATACCGCTCTATTACTGCCAGCTCATCTAATTCGGCTTTTTGTAAATCTGCACGATTTTGTTCGCCAAATACCTGTGCCGAATCTTTGCGTTGTTTGGCTGCTTTGGTCAATAATTTTATTTCTGCATCGACTGGTAGGTCGCCACCTGTAGCCCCCTCAGAGGTTTCAGCCAACAATATCATAGATTTAATGCTTCTCAAAGCCCTCAATTCATCTTTGCTTTGGGCTAACATTGCTTTTTTAATATCTGCGTCGATGGTTTGTTTTAGTGACATGGTTCTTTAATGTTAAAATTGCGTGATAGTTTTATTGGTAAGAATAAAATAATTTTCTTACTGCTGAGCCTTGCAAATTATGTTTAATTTTACACACTCATAGGCAAAAATATAAAAAAAATCTCAATGGTAAGGCTTAGTGTAAACATCAATAAAATTGCGACCCTAAGGAATGCACGTGGTGGCAACAATCCTGACCTACTTCAGGTAGCAAAAGATTGCGAGCGGTTTGGCGCACAAGGAATCACAGTGCACCCTCGGCCCGACGAGCGACACATTCGCTACGCTGATGTGATGGAATTAAAAGCTATAGTAACCACAGAGTTTAATATTGAGGGTAACCCAAATAAACAGTTTATAGACTTGGTAGAAAAAGCAATGCCAACCCAAGTAACACTGGTACCAGATGCCGATGATGCCATCACATCTAATGCTGGCTGGGATACCATAAAACACCAAGATTTTTTGAAAGAGGTAATAGCACATTTTAAAAAATTAGGTATTCGTACTTCTATTTTTCTAAATCCAATTATTGCATTGGTAGATGCTGCTACCTCAACGGGTACTGACCGTATAGAACTATATACCGAACCATACGCCTTTCAATTTCACACAAATTCTTCCCAAGCCATTGCTCCCTTTATTACTGCGGCTACACGTGCCACCCAATGCGGGTTGGCACTCAATGCGGGACATGATTTAGATTTGCACAACTTAAAATTTTTCAAAGATAACATTCTCCATCTATCAGAAGTTTCCATTGGTCACGCATTAGTTTGCGATGCACTTTACTATGGGTTAGAAAATACCATTCAAATGTATTTGAGAGCATTAAAATAAAAAAAATCATACCTACTCACCGTTTTGTATTTGTGATTTTTATGATTTATCTATCCGCTTTATAAAAATTTTATTGATAGCAATAAAATAATATTCCATTGTGATTGACTTAATGTACATCAGCTAACTTTCATTTTTAAAGTTGGGTAATTGATTACTAAAAGTTTCTATATTCCATCGCTTGATGGCATT
>JAAFID010000229.1 GCA_013297765.1 Cytophagales bacterium
CAACCCAGACCCCAACTCTATACTGGATATGAGCAAGACTGGGGATAAAGGGCTTCTGATTCCCTTTACTGATAAAACGAAACGTGCGGCATTAGCAAAGGCGGTTCGTGACCAACTAGTTACCAACCGCAATAACCATCTGGTGTATGATACCCAAGATTCCTTGCTGTACCTATTGAATACGAAAAACTTTAAATGGTACGCCATCAATACATGGCAACTGTCGCAAAATGCCAACGAAAATACAGATACGGTACAGAACAACCCTATCTATGTTGCCAGTACTCACCGTGTAGGTATAGGCACAGACAAGCCCACAGAGCAACTAGAGGTAGTGGGCAACATAAAAAGCAGTGGTGTGGTAAACAGCAATAGCATACAAACCAATAACATCAACACCAACAGCCTTGCTACCCAAAACATAACGACAAGCACCATAGCCACCAACACCATAGCCGCCCAAACCATTGCGGCTACCAATTTTGCTGGGGGCGGCATAGTGCCTACTGGCGGCATTATTATGTGGAGTGGTAGCCCTACTGCCATACCCCTAGGCTGGGCACTGTGCGATGGCACAGGGGGCAGACCTGATTTAAAAGGAAGATTTATAGTAGGCTACGACCCTGCCGATGCCGACTACAATGCAGTGCAAAAGACTGGCCCGGCCTATACCGATGCCAACGGCACCAGCACAGGCACAAATACCCAAGATGCCAAACGTATAAAATTGACGGCTAACCAATCGGGTTTGAGGGAGCATACGCATACTTACGACGTCTGTGATACCAATGGAGACGCTACTAATATAAGGGCAAGAGCAGGAAATAGAGGAGCAGCTGGAAACAACCCCAATACATCTGGAGTCGGAGGCGGTGCTCAGCCAGCTACTGACTTTCATGAAAACCGCCCGCCATTCTATGTCTTGGCATACATTATCAAATTATAAAACAGGTACATGTTACAAAACATCAATAATCCTGAGTACAAAATATCAATAACATTTAAAATACTTTTATTTTTTTGGTGTTTATTGCTTATAGTAATTAGAAAACCTGATTTACTGGTGCATCCTAGATTTTGGGCAGAAGAGGGGGAGGTTTATTTTCAATTTGCTTATTTACATTCTTTTTTTGAAACTATTACGCAGCCTCAACTAGGCTACTACTCTTTTATTTCTAATCTTTCTGCTTATTTGGCCACACTTGTTCCTCTGAAGTCTGCTCCATTGGTTACTACCCTTATTGCTTTATTTTTTCAGCTTATTCCCATCATTATTGTTATTAATGGTCGCTCGATTTATTGGAATACACTCATAAAAAAGGTCATCATTTGTGTGCTTATCATCACGGTTGCAGAATCAGAATTATGGCTGAATAGCATTAACGCCCAATTTCATTTAGTTTTGGCTACTTTTTTAATATTGATAGAACCAATACATCTTTACAATATTAAGCATCGTTTCTGGCTTCTAGTTATATTGATAGTTGCTTTGTTTACTGGGCCAGTAGCCTGCTTTCTGGCACCAGCATTTGTGCTGAAGGCATTTTTAAGTAAAAGTAAAATTGACATACAAGTAGCAGTAGTAGTCCTGTTCTGTACCGTTGTTCAAGGCAGTATATGTGTTTACATTATGTTGCATACCCCTCATGCAGGAAGATTCGTAAATTTTGAAACTAAAAATTTTGTAGAAAGCTACTTGTCCGATTTTTTAGGTCTATTGAAAGTGGTAGGCTTCAACGACAAGAAGAATATTGGTTTGATTATGTTGCCCTATGCTATATATTTATTTTACACCGCTCGAAAGCAAAAAGAAGGTGTGCTATTTTTGCTGAGTTTCCTATTGCTTACCTTTTTATCATTGGGCAGTGCACTCAATATGTCTGGAGCTGCTAGATATGGTTTTGTGCCTAGTTGTATATTGTTTACCCTTACCATTCATCAGTTGTTCATAAAAACTTCTATGTGGAACAAATACATAGCGGCTGTGATTGTCGTTTTGATATTTACCATCAATATTGTTTTTTATCAGCACGAAATGAACCTACCAGAAGAAAACAACTGCCCCAATTGGAAACAAGAAATAGCACACTGGGAAGCAGATAATAGTTACCAACCCAAGATATACCCTTGTGGAAGTAGTAAGGTGTGGAAAGTAAAGTTAAATAAAGAAAAGTAGAAAAGACGGGATTGTTCAGAGAGGTAAGTTGAAAACTTACCTCATTTTGGGTGCTCAGCCAGCTACTGACTTTCATGAAAACCGCTCGCCATTCTATTGTCTTGGCATACATTATCAAATTATAACATTTGTAGCTAGAAATAAGTAAAAAATGATGAAAAAAAATAAAAACTCAAATATTTTAATATAAAAAACTGAATAATAATACATAATGAAAGCTATCCATAATAGTCAGTCTTTTCAATTCTAATTGATTTTATTCAATATCTTACTAATTGAATTTTTCCATTTTAAAATTCGTAATTCACATTTAGTCAGTGGTTTAGGCAGGGTTAATTTTAAACTCAACTGGTTGTTCTTTACTTTTTCAACAATTTGGGTGCTAAGATGGAGATGGTCTAAAAAACAATCAATAGCTATTCGGTATTCTCGTTTCTCTTTCCAATAATGATATATATATTCCTCTGAGGCTATTACTGTTGTGTGCGTAGTAAGAAGATAAGAAAAAGCAAATTGTTCCATAACATGCTTTGGATACATAGCGAATATTTTGTCTGTAAGGGTGAGAACCTTATTAACCAAGTATTTATTTTCAGAATCAATCCCTAATACTCCTGCATTCCACATAGGTAATTGATTGGTAATTTTCAATGCAGCAAAATTTTTCTTCAAAAATAAATTCATCTTTGTCATAATGGGGTTGTGAGGTTTATCAATTTGCCCTTCATATAGGTGCATGATAGATTTGGCATTGCAAATTTCTGATAGTAAAGGTTGTAGATTTTGAGTTACAATAGTATCGCTATCAAGGTAAAGTATGTTTCCATCAAACTTGGAAAAACAATCCAAAATGATTTCAATTTTTATACGATGCACAAAATTTATATCTCCTGCCCATAGAGAAATCTGTGTATCGTCTATTATTCTATATATTACATTATCATATAAATATGGCTTAAAGAAATCAGCATCATCGGTATAAACGATTACTCGTATTTGTGAAGTGTCACCTTTAAAAGTAGCCCAAAAAGAATACAATGAGTAAATTAATTCTTTACTTATATGCTTGTTACCATGGGCTTGATATATTATATTGGTCATCTATAAATTTTTTTGTGTCATTAAATTTCATTTTGCACTAATAGTTCTATAGTATTGTTCTTCGAACATTCCATAGTAAATGTTGCTCTTGTTTCGTATTTTGTTGTTTTGGCTTATAAGCAATATAATGTTTTTTAATTTGACGATTCAGCTGGACGCTGAAAAGTTAAAATGTACAAGCGGAGGCTTGCGCCATTGGGGTCTCTTGAATTATGAAAAATATACTTTCGTCCCATAGACAAAAGTAAACAGATTTATGGAAAAAGTTGTCAAAAATATATTTAATTATTTATCATATAGTTGCAAAGATAGATATTGTAAAAAAATACGAAAGTTGAAAACTTTCTTCATTTTAGGTCTAAGTTACGCCTGCGGCTAATCTTAGACCAGAATTGATTTTATTAAACTTAGACCAGTGGTGACCAGATATCACTTTTTTAGCTTCGACCAGTTGGGGAGAATAAAACAACATGAGGATTTTCTTTAACCTTATTTATATATCCAGCCAAATGGTAAGCAAAATTTACTATATCCCAATCCTCACCACCTCCACCGCCTAAATAATCTAAAAAAGGCTCTTGGTCATTTTTATAACCCTCATCCAATATTAATTTTTTTTTATCGTAAATCTTTATCCAACTGCTCTCCTCTTTGCTTTGCTCGCAATAATACATTGTAGAAATATCAAAATTCAACTCATATCGTTTTTTATCAACTAAAATATAATTCTTATTTTGATGAGAAAAAACTGCAAGTAATTTTTCATTTATAGTCAAATATTGCCCACTTAATCCACCCTTTTCTCTATCAGTATATTCATCTGATAAAAATAAATCATTATTATTTGATACGATGTTTCG
>JAAFID010000023.1 GCA_013297765.1 Cytophagales bacterium
TCTCTTTGGCTCTTGCTGTGGCTACTTCCACATCGCCAGCCTCCATCAATTGTTTTATTTCATCATCGGTTTTTACCTTTTCTTCAAACTGCTGAAAAAACATTCGATCAACTTTCATTCCTGCAATGTCAACTTGTTGTTCGTGAAAAGAATAAATTCTATCATCTTCTTTGTATTCGTAACCATCACGTTTTGGTTTGATGGTGTTGTCGTCCACCGTTGGCATTTCATCGCCTTTATCGAAGTTTACAGGCAGTTTTAAAACTTGGTCGTACTGATATTTTTCTTCAAAGTATTCGCAAGTAGCAAAGAAGTCAAAGAGTTTAAAGGCTGCTTTGTCAATGGAAATGTTTTCTTCCTCGCCAAGGTCGTTTTTGAATTTGTGTTCAAATTTGTGAATACGGGTTCCTCGTCCTTTTATCTGAATAAATTCCGTAGGTGAAAAAATGGGTCGCATTAATCCAAGGTTCAAAATATTGGGGCAATCCCAACCTGTAGTCATCATCCCAACGGTTACACAAACTCTTGCTTTGCTTGTTTTGTAGGATTCAAGAATTTCACTGTCTTTGGCAAAATGGCTAAAGCCTAATAATTTGTCGTTGCTAAAATCAACGGTCATTTGCTGACTGTTTTGCACATTGGAAGTTACCTGAACAGCAAAGTCGCTTTGATATTTGCCAGGGAATATTTGGTGTGCATATTCATTGAGCAGTTGTGCTAATTTTGCAGCATGGTTTTGTGATACAGCAAAAACCAAACTCTTACCAAACTCTCCGTTAATTGGGTCTTTCAGCCCGTTTTCAATAAAGGTTTTGCAAAACACACGGTTGGTTTCATCGCTGAAAAATTTCCGTTCAAAATGGTTTTGCTTGTAATTTACTTCTTCCAAAATGTCTTCTTGTTCACTACTGGCAACCGTTACCATAATGCCGTAACCTTGTTCCGATAAAAGTTTTGTAGTTACATCTGTTCTTGCATCTACCACAATCGGCTGTCGTAAATAGCCATCTTTAGCACCATCTGCAAGTGTATATCTATATGTTGGTTCGCCACTTTTGCAACCAAAAGTTTCGTAAGTATCCAATAATTTTCTTCGTTCCAATTCTCTTGGGTCGTCAATGTTATCGGTGTCCAAATGTTTTAAATAGTCTTTTGGTGTGGCTGTTAAACCCAATTTGTAACCCAAAAAATATTCAAACAATGCTCTGCTGTTGCCGCCACCTAACAAGCGGTGCGATTCATCAGAAATAATTAAATCGAAGTCAGTCGGTGAAAAAAGTGTTTTGTATTTGTTGTTTACCATCAACGATTGAATGGTGGTAACAACAATGTCGGCTTTACGCCAGTCGTTTTTCTTCTCCTTGTAAACAACCGTTGTAATGTCGTTTTTCAAATAATTGGTAAAATCTTTTCTTGCTTGCTCTTCTAATTCCAAACGGTCAACTAAAAATAAAATACGTCTTGCATTTCCAGTTCTGTAAAAGAGTTTGATTAATGCAGCAGCAGTCAAAGTCTTTCCTGTGCCTGTTGCCATTTCCAACAAGAAACGCTTTTTGCCTTCGCTTACTGATTGCTGAACGGCTTTGATTGCTTCAACTTGGTAATAGCGAAGGAAACGAAGTTTTAAATTGAAGATTAAATCTTTCTTTTTTTGTTCGTCTTGAAATTCGGGTATTTGTTTATAGTTCGGAAGTTGTGTTAAAACAATATAGTCGTCATTTACAACTTCGCTAACTAATTTACTTGGCTCTGGATTAAATTGATAATATTGTTTGATGGATTCCAAAGTCGGAAACACTTGAATTTGTTCAGGGTTTCCAGTTTCTATATTCCATAAATAGTGAAGTGTTCCGTTGGAAAGAATAATGAATTTAACCTTTTGAGATTTGGCATAATTCCTTGCTTGTTCTTTGCCAATAAGCGGATTCAAACTTTCTTTCTTCGCTTCTAAAACAAGTATTGGGTTTTGGTTTTCGTCAACCAATAAAAAGTCGATGAAACCGCTTTTAGCATTTTCAAAATCTTCACCCAAATCGTCCATTTTTATGGAAGATTCAAGTTTAATAGTCGCTTTACCTTTGTCCGTGTCAAAGAAGCTCCACCCTGATTTCTCAAGGAGTTTATTAATTTTTATTCTTGCTTTAGCTTCTTTTTCTGCCATCTAATTAATTTCAAATATTTGTCGGTTAAGATACTCAAAATTAATGATAAATTTTTATTACCGTATGTCGTGGATGGCAGAATTGTTTCTTCTTTATTGTTAGGCTTGCGTGCCAGCTTTTGACGCTGTAAAATGATAGATAAATATGTTTTCAATATTTTTTTGATAGAAAATATATTGAGTCTAGAATTGAAAAAAAGCAAATAGTCTAGTAAAAAAGTAATACCATAAATAAGAATTATTCGTCTTGTATGATAATTTTATTTTACAAGCTGTTATTTCCCTACTTCGCAAGCAAGACTATGGCTTGCCGTTGCAGTTTGTGAATACGAAAAGTTAGTTAATTTGCTCGGTAGCAGCTACTATTTTTGATTTCAACCCCTCAGATGCAGCGGCCAATGGTAGTCGCACATTATTTTTGCAAATTCCCAATGCAGCAAGCACAGTTTTTAAACCCACTGGGTTGCCTTCTTCATATAGCAATGGATTAAGTGAGGCAAATGATTTTAAAATTGCAGCACTCTCTTCAAATTTATTGCTCAATGCCAATCGAATCATATTGCCAAACTGCGATGGATAAGCATTGGCCAATACAGAAATACTCCCTTTGCCACCTAGTGCTATCAATGGTACAGCCCACATATCGTCGCCAGATAGTACTAAAAAATCTTTGTCAACCCCTTTTAATATTTCAATACTTTGGTTTACATCGGTACTCGCATCTTTTATGCCTACTATGTTTGGCAACTTCGAAAGGCGAATAGTAGTTTGTGCAGCAATATTTGAACCTGTGCGGCTAGGAACATTGTATAAAAACACCGGAACAGGAGAAGCCTCTGCAACTGCTTTGTAGTGCTGGTAGATTCCTTCTTGAGAAGGCCTATTGTAATATGGGGAAACAGAAAGTATGGCCTGAATGCCTTCGAAATTTGTCGATTTAATTTCCTCAATTAGTTGAGCGGTATTGTTACCACCTAACCCATACATTATGGGCAATCGACCATTATTTTGTTTTAAAATAAAACTAAGAATGCTTTTTTTCTCTTCTACGGTTGTCGTTGCAGACTCTGCTGTAGTACCATTGACCACCAAATATTCTACTTTTTGGTCACTGATATATAAAAGTAATTTTTTTAACCCGTCAAAATCAATTGCTCCGTTGCCATCAAAAGGAGTGACCAAGGCCACACCTGTACCCACAAATTGGTTATACATTCAAATAAATTATTAATTCAGCTACAAAAATGAAAAATATTCATGCAAATTGAAAAGGTTTTTTTGCACAATTTTATTTTAATGCAATTAAACATAGTATTCTGAATTAAATTTGACATTCAGATGTTATTACTTCAGCAATAGTAGCCTTCCAATAGTTTTATTTTTTTATATCAAAAATTGAATTTTAAAAATATCAATCCCCATTTCTTATTAGTAGCTACTACTTTGGTAGCGGGTCTGAATTATAGTATTTCCAAAATATTGATGCCTCAATTTATAGGGCCTTCGGGTATTATATTTGTGCGTTGTATGGCAGCGGCGGTGTTTTTTTCTTGCCTTTATATATTTAGCCCTAAGGAGAAAATTTTAAAAACAGATTTGTACAAAATAATTATGGCAAGTGCACTGGGTATAGCGGCTAACCAATTGCTATTTATGGAAGGCCTGAACAAAACAACCCCCATCAATGCTTCGTTGATGATGACCAGCTCGCCCATTATTGTGTTTATTGTGGCGGCTATTTATTTGAAAGAAAAGATTACTTGGGCAAAGGTAGCAGGTATTTCATTAGCAGCTTCGGGGGCTATTGCTTTGCTATTGCACTCTTTGGCAATTGCTGCACACAATATATTGGTAGGTGATATTTTTATAATATTGAATGCCTGTTGTTGGGCTTTATTTTTAGTTAGGGTAAAGCCCTTGGTTACCAAGTATCGTACTACTACCATTATGCCACTTCTATTTATTTTTGGTTTTGCCTTTATATTTCCTTTTGGGTACAGCGATTTTCAAAAAATAGTTTTTAATCAATTTACGCTACAAGCTTGGTGGGCATTGGGCTTTGTCATTGTATTTTCAACGCTATTTGCATACTACCTCAATATACATGTGTTGAAATTTATCAATCCATCGATTGCGGGTGTTTATATTTATATGCAACCAGTATTGGCTACTTTTTTCTCTATTGTTTTAGGCAAGGATATGTTAACGGTAGAAAAAATCATATTCTCTCTATTGATATTTTCAGGAGTTTATTTGGTGAGTAAAAAAAGACCAACCCACAATAATGATTTATGAAATTTGAATCTGCCAATTAATCATATAACCACCAATCAATAAGTAGGATAACCATATTGCGGCACTACATCTAAAGTACTAAAAGTATGAAAAGTAATTTCGTTTTTTCTCCCTACTACCTCTATTGTTGAGGTTTGTTTGCTGCCCGTTTGTGGATTGGAATAGTTGAATGTTACTTTTTGATTTCCCTCTTTTATGGGCACCCTTGAATAATAGATAGAGTGAGGCAACACCGACCATTGGCGAGTATCGGCTTTTTCGGTAAGGGCATTGAATAGACCTAGCACCATTCCTGCATTTTCATTTTGTTTTCTTAGTGCGTATTCACCAGCTTTTTTTAGGGCTACCCTAAGCAATGTTTTGCTCATGTCCAATAGCAACCGGTCGTTTAAGCTTTTAAAAGCGATGGCATTGATGTCTTCCGTTTTTTGTAAATTGTATGACCTGTCATTTACGGCTATGCTTCCTTGGGTAAATATAGGGGGGCGTTCTACATATTTGGGAAATGCAACTCTGATAAATTGCAAATCGGAAAGCCCATTCTGGCGGTATTCGTCTTGGCTCATGGCAAATGGAATAGAAATGCCCAGTTCGTCGTTTGCAAAAGTAACAAACCCAGAATTGCCAGGAATGATGGTAAAATTAATGCTCCATTCCGCTTTTACAGGACACATTCCGCCTTGCCAAAAAAACAATAATTCAGATCCTTTGGTCAATTGTGATTTATCAAAATTGATATTAAATTTTTTTTCATAAAACGATACTTCATCGCTCATGCCACTAAGGTAGGCAGTACGCAGCAAATCTTTTTTCAATTGTTCTGGTGCACTTACATTTAAAAGTCTAATGTAGTCGGTATCGTATATTTCCAAAGCATTTCTATAGGCAATAAATGCATTATTGTACTCGTCGTTGCTGTCATAAATTAGGCCCATTAGAAGATGTGCAAAGGCATCACGCTTGAAAGCGTTTTTGCCACTATGTTTATCATTGATTACATTGAGTCGGTTGTTTAACCTTCTGCATTCGACTAGGGCTTCTTGTTTTTGCCCCATTTTTAAATAATTGATTGCTTTGTAATAGTTAATGTAAAGTACTTCAAAATCTTCACCCTTATACTCGACCATATCAGCGTTTAAAAGTAGGGCTGCACCTTCGTTTACATAGTTGGTATGGTAGCTGTCGGCCAGTTTATAAGCCTCTTCAAAAAAATAATTACTTTCAGCATAATTTCCTTGCATTGATGCCACCATGCCTTGATTCATAAAATATATTAACCGGTCTTTTCGTGTAGCAGCTTTTTTAATTTTAGATAAAATTTCAGCGGCATTTTTAAAATCTCCTTTTACATAATAAGCATTGAACTTGCTATTTTTTTGATAATAAGTGGCACAAGAAGAGATTATTGTAAATAATCCTAAAATTAATATTGCACGAAATAGTACAATTGAAAACTGGGCACTAATCAAAGAAAAAATGGAACGCATGAATTGGGTTTTGAAATTAAAAATCAGACAAATGCATTAAAAAAGGTGTAATGCACTATTATCAGCACTACACCTTTTTTTAATTAATTGACTACATATTTCTTGATTTTTTTATCACCAATCCATACAATTTCGTTGGTTTCTAAATCAGCCAATTCCAAGTTAATTTGGTAAAAGATAACTTTCCTTTTTCCCTCTTGATCCACGATAGAATTAAGTGTGCCAAACATCATATAATCGGCACCCAATTCTTTGCCCCATTTCTTTTGGGTATCTAAGCTCGAAAATTTTTGTTGGTCAGCACGCTCCATACGTAGCTTTTCTCTGAAAGAATCGCTTTGCACTACACGCACAGTAGCCGTATTGATGAATTCTCTTTCTATATCTTTAATAAAAGTAGATGCCTCTATGTGCTCGTGGCTTTTGTTCACAATTTCCCCCACAATGATGGTGGGTTTTTTACTAAATCTTGTTTCAAAATTTGTTCTCCAAGGCCTATTAATGCAATCTGCAGCCATTTCATCGGCTACTTTTCTAGAATCTACATCGTTCCATCGACCACTTAGATCTACTTGTTTTTCAGGCTCTATCCTTGTTACGCTTTTAGTTGCACAAGAGGTGATATAAAGCGATGAAGAAAGTGTAGCTGCAAAAACAGCAATTTTTAGCATGTTCATTGTATAATTGTTTAGTTGTTAATATTTTTAAAAAGAATGTAAATTTTCCTTCTATAATATTGAGCTTAAAAATTTGCTTTTACTAATGTTGCAAATTTAAAATAGCCTCAATTTTTTGTAATTCTTCGTTATCAAATTCCTTGCCTGAAATAAATCCAGCACAATCTACCAGTTGTTCTACTTTACTCACCCCAATCAAAACAGAGGTCATGCGTTTGTCTTTCATTACCCATTGCAACGCCATTTGTGCAAGGGTTTGCCCACGTTGCAGCGCTATTTGATTCAATAAATTTATTTTTGCTATTTTATCTTCTGTAACATGTTCTGGTTTTAAAAATCCATGCGATTTGCTCGCTCTAGAATCTGTGCTTATTCCAGTGAGATATTTGTTGGTTAACAACCCTTGTGCAAGTGGTGAGAAAGCAATACAGCCAACTCCATACTCTTCTATAGTGGATAGCAGACCATCTTCTACCCAGCGGTCAAACATAGAGTATCTAGGTTGATGTATGAGGCAATGAACCCCCATTTGTTTTAAGAATGTAAATGCTGCTGCTGCTTCAGTAGGTTTGTAATTGGATAAGCCAACATACAATGCTTTGCCCTGATTTACTATGTGTGCCAATGCTCCCATAGTTTCTTCTAGTGGTGTATTGGGGTCGGGGCGGTGATGGTAAAAAATATCGACATACTCTAGCTGCATTCTTTTTAAACTTTGATCAAGACTAGAAATTAAATATTTTCTAGAACCCCAGTCTCCATAAGGCCCAGGCCACATGGTATAGCCTGCTTTTGTAGAAATAAGGAGCTCGTCTCGATAGTTTTTTAAATCGGTATGTAAAATCTTACCAAAATTTTCTTCTGCCGAGCCTGGTGGCGGGCCGTAGTTATTCGCCAAATCAAAATGGGTAATACCCATATCAAAAGCATTTAATACTATTTTGCGACCATTGGCTAGCGTATCTACAAAACCAAAGTTGTGCCATAGACCAAGTGAAATGATGGGTAGTTTGATGCCGCTACGTCCACATTTTTGATAAGGCATCGTAGCGTATCTGTGCAAAGAAGGGAGGTGCATGGGGAGTGATTTTTAAAGTTTAAAGTTAGTTTGGATAATCAATTCCTTCGGTCATTATGTAATATTTATTTCGTTTTTTTGCTATTTCTATATGGTATAGAACAATCTAAATGTAAGAGATGCAAACATTCAGGCAATTGCCTTTTTATTTGATTTTAAATCTAACTACATCTACCATAACGAGGTGTATATAATGCTATATTATTGTATAAATTTTATTGAAAAATTTAACTTTAATTAGTAAAAAAATAACTATTTTTAGATTCAGATACGAAAAACAATTTTTTAACCCCAAAATTGTTTCCATAGATGACCACAAAAGTTGTAGGCAAGGCAAGTATTTATTTTAACATATCTAAAATCATCGAACTTGAAGAACACTAAAAAAAAATCCCCTTATTTATTCCAGATGAAAAAATATATATTATTACTACTATCAGTTTTTGGTGCAGGACTTTTCGTTGCACAAGCTCAACAAAAACCTCAGTATAGCCAGTATATGTTGAATAATTATCTGTTAAATCCCGCAGTTGCTGGTACCTCTGAATATTATGACATTAAAGCGGGTTATAGAGATCAATGGAGTGGTTTTAAAGATAATGCTGACCCTTCTGGAGCAATTACTAATGTTGCCCCAAGAACTTTTTATCTTACAGCCCATGCCCACCTAGGGCAGCACATAGGACCATATAGGGGTAAACATAGAAATGAACCTAAAAATTTTCATGGAATAGGCGCAATGGTTGTTGCAGATAAAACCGCAATTACTAGCGTTACTTCCTATTATGTATCTTATGCCTTTAATATGAAAATGGCAGAGAATTTTCGTGCCAGTTTAGGAGCCTTTGTAGGGGCACAGCAGTTTAGTTTAGATGGATCGAAAGCAAGAACAAAAGATCCACTATCAACTATAGGTGAGGGTTTTACAAAAACAGTACCTGACGCTACTATAGGTGCTTGGTTGTATGGAACCCAATGGTACGCCGGGGCTTCTTCCCATCAAGTATTTCAAAATAAACTTTCAAACGATGGTAGTGTAAGTATTGCAGGTGTGAATAAATTAAGTGCCCATTTTTTTGCGACTGCGGGATATATGTTTAAGGCATCTAAAGATTTTAAAATAATTCCATCTGTATTGGTCAAATATGTGAGTCCAGCTCCCCTATCATTTGATATCAATTTAAAAACACGTTATAAAGAAATGGTTTGGGTAGGTGCATCGTACCGTCAAGATGGTTCATTGGTATTTTTGGTAGGTGGTGTAGTAAAAAACTTGATAGAATTTGGTTATGCCTTTGATTACAATACCAGTGCAATAGGTAAAAATTATGCCAGTTCACACGAAGTACTTGTAGGTGTAAGGCTACAGCCTCAAGGCAGAGTAACCTCACCTTCTGATTTTTGGTAATAGAAAAAAAGATTCCTAAAGTTTGTTTTAAAGCATTGGCAAGTATTATTGTCAATGCTTTTTTATGTTACTTTAAATAATTTGTATTTTAATTTTTCGGCATTATATTAGGTCAATATAACCCAATATATGACTTTAGGTAAAATCAAAGATATCATGACTATGTTTCAAGAAAGTATTCTTGAAGAAATGAGCCTATCAGAATCTAGACTGAATTTTAAATTAGAATGTTCTTTTTTAGCCAAATTAATTAATCCAGATTACAAATATTTTTATGGCGTTTTCAAGGGTTGTAATGATGTATTTTTTCAGCCATGGGATGATGAGTTTAACATTATATCAGACATTAGAGAGGTTGTGGCACTAGACCTAGAGTTGCTGAATGTAGAGCGTGAGGAAGATGGATATATTAAGATATATGTAAATTGTAAGCAGTGTTTTAATGGCGGTAATCTGCTGATTAAATGTGAAGATTTAAAAATATTTGACGAGGATTTTCAAGAGATGGGCTTAATTGATTTAACAGAATTGTCAGAAAAATATTGGTATTCTTCTGATAAGGCGGAAGGGTAATTGCCCAAATTGAACTATTCATAATTAAATCTGCTTAGCACCCGATATCTTAAAGATTCATTTTTTAGTGCTGATTTTATTGTAAAATGATGCTGCGAGCTTTATTATATATCTATTCATCTAATATCAGCTAATAAATAATGTCTTAATAATCGGAGTAGAATATAGCAACTAAAGCTATTCGCCAATTGAAATACCATAAGCAGTTAAAACTATCATAACCATTTCTTGTTATATTCTATTCAAGAAAAACTTTTTACATGCAAACCATTAAACTCATATTTCCTCATCAACTATTTCAATCTAATCCATTATTTGCCGTTGAAGGAGAGATTTATTTGGTGGAAGAATTTTTATTTTTCAAGCAATATAATTTTCACAAACAAAAAATTGCTTTTCACAGAGCGACTATGAAATACTATGAGCAGTATTTGATAGAAAAAGGCTGCAAAGTAAACTACATTGAAAGTACTAATAAACTAGGTGACATACGAGAATTAATACCCAATTTACATGGGCTAGGGGTTAAGTCTATTGCTGTGGTAAATCCTATAGATGATTGGTTGTTGAGAAGAATACAATCTAGTTGCAAGACTTTAGATATTAAATTAGAAATAGTAGAATCACCCATGTTCTTAAATACTGTTAAAGATTTAGAACAATTTTTTACTCCTTCCAAAAAGAAATTTTTTCAAACAGAATTTTATAAACAACAAAGAATTAAAAGGAACATTCTCATTGATGCCAAGGGAAGCCCTGAAGGTGGTCAGTGGACGTATGATGTTGAAAATCGCAAGAAATATCCTAAAGGGAAAGCTGTAGTCAAAGTATCATATCCAGCTACATGCAAATTCACGGAAGAAGCCCTCGCCTATACACATCTTCATTTTAAAAATAATATTGGCAGCTTAGTTGAAACGAAAAAATACCCTATTGGCTATGCAGAGAGCGAGCAATGGCTACAGCAGTTTTTGGAACTTAGAATGGCAGAATTTGGAGATTACGAAGATGCCATAGTGCAAAAAGAAATGTTGCTAAACCACAGTTTGCTTACGCCCATGCTGAATGTAGGCATGCTTACCCCATCACAAATTATTAATCAAACTTTGAAATATAGTTTGGCTAATGACATTCTTCTCAATTCTCTAGAAGGGTTTATTCGACAAATTATAGGGTGGAGAGAGTTCATACGTGGCGTTTATGTAACCAAAGGTCGTGTAGAACGCACCAGAAATTATTGGGGTTTTACCAAGAAAATCCCTAGCAGTTTTTATGATGGTACCACAGGAATATTGCCAGTAGATGAAACAATAAAGAAGATATTAAAAACTGGCTACTGTCATCACATAGAAAGGCTTATGGTACTGGGCAATTTTATGTTGCTTTGCGAGTGTGACCCCAACGAGGTGTACAGGTGGTTTATGGAATTGTTCATAGATGCCTACGACTGGGTGATGGTGCCCAATGTTTATGGCATGAGTCAGTTTGCCGACGGTGGCATGATGTCGACCAAGCCCTACGTAAGTGGCAGTAACTATTTGATGAAAATGAGCGATTACCCCAAAGGTGACTGGCAACAAATATGGGATGCTTTGTTTTGGCGGTTTCTAGACCATCACCGTTCTTTTTTTCTCACCAACCCAAGATTAGGAATGTTGGTAAAAAGTTTTGATAAATGGGAAGAGAGCAAGAAAAAAGCAATTCATGAAACGGCAGAAAGGTATTTGTTGAGTTTGGGAATGTAGAAGTTATAGAAGTAGTTATAGAAAATTACGGGCAAAGAATTAATAGATTAATATTTTATAATAGCCTTAAAATCATAAATTAAATTTTTTATATTGAATTTGAAAAGACACTTTCAACAAATAGTAAAATTCAAAACTTTTGAGCTTGAAAAATTATCATGATATACTAGGCATATCGTTTACTGCCACTAAGGAAGAAATAAAGAGAGCGTATCGAGTATTGGCTTTGAAATACCATCCTGACAGAAATAAAACTGAAGGTGCAGAAGCAAAATTTATTGAGATTAACCAAGCTTATGAGGCACTTTATGAGGGTAAAATAGATAACCCACAACCGATGTCGCCCCCGCCAGTGAATAAATACGAGCGAGTGTATGAGGCACCTACAGACCCTACAGAATATGAAGAATGGCTGAAAGAAGTAAAGCGTAGGGCTAGAAAAAACAGCACAAATAAAACTGGACAATCTAGAAAAAATAAGCGAAATAGAGATCTAGAGCAATATCAGTCGTTTGCTAAAAAATATATGAATCCTTTAATGGTGATAATAGCCGTCATGTCCCTAGTTTACTTGATTGACTTTTATTTGCCTTACAAAAATAATAATGAGACAATCATAAATATGTATTATAGTCCATATTACAATTCAAAAGGTCGTGCTATAGGTGAAGATTTATTTCTAGAAACTGCATATGGAAACATTCAAGTAGGGTCACGAGATTTTGATCAATTAGAAAATCTTGGATTTACGGAATTGGAAGTTTATAGAACGAGACTATTAGGCAAGCCATTATTTTATAAGATTATAGGAGAGGAAGGAAAACCTATGCATTATGCAGTCATGTCTTATCTATCGATTTTTAGTAGCATTCATTGGGTGATGCTCTTGGTATGTTTGGCTAACTACTTTATAAGAATAAATCTTCAACTCAATTACTTTCTCTGTGCTATTCTTATTTTCTTTGGCTTCTATTATTTAATGGGATTTTTCAAATAAGAATTTTATTAAACTTCCCACTAAACCCTGTTCATCACTATTCTAAAGGTAGTGCCTTTGCCCACTTCTGATTGATGAACAGCTATTTTTCCATGATGGTAGTTCTCAATAATTCTTTTTACTAAGGTAAGTCCTAAACCCCAACCTCGTTTTTTTGTGGTAAAGCCCGGCTTAAATACTTCATTGTATCTAGATTTCGGCATCCCTTTACCCGTATCAGCTACATCAATACCTATCTTATTTTCGTTGAGCGGAAATAGATGAATGCGTATGTCGCCACTTCCATCCATGGCATCTACAGCATTTTTACACAGGTTTTCTATTACCCAGTCAAAAAGCGGTTTGTTGATTTTGACCATTTCATTAGCGGGCAAAATATTGGTCAACGAAATTTTGATTTTTTTCGACAGTCGAGTTTTTAAGTAATCTACAGTATGTGCAATTGTTGCATGTAGCGGCTCTTCGTGCAAGCTAGGAGTAGAGCCTATGTTAGAGAATCGGGCAGTAATCATTTCTAGCCTATTTACGTCTTTCTCCAGCTCATTCAACACTTCTTTGTTTTTAAAATCAGGATCTTCTCTGAACAGTTCTATCCACGCTATTAGCGATGAAAGTGGTGTGCCTAATTGGTGAGCAGTTTCTTTAGCTAATCCTACCCATACCCTGTTTTGTTCTGAGCGTTTAGAATAGCTATAAGCTACAAAAGTAATGATGGCAAAAAGTGCAATGATGGTCAATTGGATATAAGGGTAGTATATCAATTGAGTAAGTAGGAAAGAATTTTTATAAAAAATAAAATTTTTCAACCCCTCTGCAGGCTCTACTAATATTGGGCGTTGTACCTGTTTCATGGTTTCAATTTCTGTTTTTAGAAATTGAATACGCTGTGCTTCGGTCAGATTTTGGGGAAGGTCTATGTTTTTATCGCTGATAGGGTTCTCTGCCTCGTCGGTCAATATTACGGGAATAGAATTGTTGGCTTCTATTATTTCTTGAAATAAGAATGAAATACCACCGTCGTTATTGGGGTCGGCAACTGCTTGTAGCCCTTTGGCAAAAAGGTTGATTTGCTGTTGCTCTCGCTCTGCAAGTTTAGTTACCAGTTCTTGAGTGTACCATATAGAAGCAGCACTAATGGAGAGTGAAACGATTAAAACGAC
The DNA here is from genome assembly GCA_013297765.1 of Cytophagales bacterium. GTDB lineage: Bacteria > Bacteroidota > Bacteroidia > Cytophagales > Cytophagaceae > REBA01. The sequence continues at coordinate 13,582 of JAAFID010000023.1, forward strand.
CACTTTTAGTTTGGAACTGTTGTACAGCCCAGCCATTTTGTATTGCCCTTTTTCCATCATCGATTACTACAAAGATGATGTATAGTAGCCATAAGTAAAAGATGGTACAAAAGTCTTATTCCTATTGTAACCTCTTTTTTCATTTAGTAAGCCCTTACTGTTTTGCCCTCCATGAAATACATGAATGCTTTGTTTACAACTCTGTTGCCGCCGGGTGTTGGGTAGTCGCCTGTAAAATACCAGTCTCCACCATGATTTGGGCATGCTACGTGCAGATTTTCGATGGTTTGAAATACTATTTTTACTTCTGCATTACAGTTTTTGGGTGTTACTATTTCTGCTATTTTATTGGAAACTTGCTCGTAGCTGAACGGTGCAAATAGTTCTTTCACGTGATTCTCTACATTGCCACTCAGTATATTGATAGAATTGCGGCATTTGTCATACACTTCATCAAGTAGATTTTCTCTACCACTTTCTTTCAACAACGCCATGGCTGCCCTGAAAGCAATAAAATCTTTTAGTTTCGACATATCTATTCCATAGCAATCGGGATAGCGAATTTGTGGGGCAGATGATACTACTACTATTCTTTTTGGCTCTAGCTTGTCCAGCATTTTGAGTATGCTACGTTCTAGTGTAGTGCCACGAACAATGGAATCGTCAATGATAACAAGGGTGTCAATATTTTTCTTGATTACCTCGTAGGTAGTATCGTAAAGATTGGTTACAAACTCGTCACGTTGATTATCAGAAAGGATAAATGAACGCAATTTTGCATCTTTAATCACCAACTTCTCTACTCTGGAGCGGAAAGACAATATTTTATCTAATTCTTCACCTTTAAGTTTACCCTCTTGGATTACATTTTTACGGTATTTGACCAAGTAATCCTCGACACCATCCATCATGCCTAGAAACGAGGTTTCAGACGTATTGGGAATGTATGAAAACACCGTATTTTCGATGTCGTAATCTATTGCTTCCAATATTTGTGGAATCAATAGCTTGCCTAATGTTTTGCGTTCGGTATAAATGTCGGGGTCGGTGCCTCGAGAAAAATAAATACGTTCAAAGCTGCAAGATTTTTTGGGCAAGGTATCAATAAATTGTTTCTCAGAATAGCTGCCGTCTTTTTCTATGATGAGTGCATGTCCTGGGGTAATTTCCTTGATTTCATTGTAGTTTACGTTGAAAGCAATTTTTATCGCAGGCTTTTCCGATGCTACAACTACTACTTCATCGTCGGCATAATAGTAGGCAGGACGAATACCGGCAGGGTCACGGGCTACGAATGATGCTCCATGACCTGTCATGCCCATCATGGCATAGCCACCATCAAAATCTTTGCAAGCCCGCATCAATACCCGTTGCAAGTCGAGTTCGTTTTCTATTATTTCTGAAATTTCATTATTGGAATATTGGTCTTTGTATTTTTCAAAAAGAAACTGATTTTCTTCATCTAAAAAGTGACCTATTTTTTCAAGTACTGTTACAGTATCGTTCCTCTCTTTAGGGTGTTGCCCTAGTTCTACCAGCTTGTTGAATAGTTCATCAACATTGGTCATATTAAAATTGCCTGCTACTACAAGATTTCTACTTCGCCAATTATTTTGTCTTAAAAATGGATGACACGCCTCTATTTCATTGTTGCCGTGCGTTCCGTAACGTAGGTGTCCCATCAATACTTCACCTGTAAATGCTACGTTTTCCAGTATCCAATCTGCATCGTGGTACTTGTCTTTATTTTCTTTGTAAACTTTTCTGAATTTCTTATTTATTTTATTAAATATTTCAGCGATGGGTTGGGCATCTACAGAGCGGTAACGACTGATGTATCTACTGCCTTGGGGAACGTTGATTTTGATGGTCGCTACTCCTGCACCGTCTTGCCCTCTGTTGTGTTGTTTTTCCATCAATAAATACAGCTTGTTAATACCATAAAGTGGTGTGCCGTATTTTTCGATATAATAAGAAAAAGGCTTTCTGAGTCTGATTAACACAATGCCACATTCGTGTTTAATAGCGTCGCTCATGAGAGGTTTGGATAAAAAGGTTTGGAAATTTCAATCTTAAAATAAATTTGCTGCACTCTATTTATTTCTTTTAATTTTCACTTGTATCAAAATAGGTGTACGAAGAGTTGCCTAAAATAGACTTTGTTCTTCCTTTTATTTGCAAATAAAGTTAATGAAATTAAATAACAATTCGGGCATGAAAAACAGTAAAATCAAGGGCAATACAAGTATTGAAAAATAAAAATTAAACTTACTTTTTTTGTCCACAATTATCTTTCTTTCCGATGACTTGAAAAAGAGATAATAAGGGATTTTTAGATAATAAAATAAAGAAATTACAGTATTGAACAATCCAAATATCAACAATGCCATTAACCAATAATCTTGGGTTAGCAGGTAGCTATTATAGAGCGTGGAAAATATAAATAGCTTGCCATAGAAGCCAAGCGTAGGTGGTAGGCCAGCTAAGGAAACCATTAAAATTAGTAGGAGCATGCCAATATAAGGATATTGAATACCCAATCCCTTGAATGAGGCTGCTTGTTCATTGCCTATGTGCCTTGCCAAATAATCTATCATTAAGAATGCAGCCATATTCATCAACAGGTATATTGACAAATAAAAGTAAACAATGGGTGTAATTTCAATGTCTGGGTTGATTAGACCAATCATTAAAAAACCTGCATGGGCTATGGCAGAATAAGCCAGCATTCTACGCATATTATTCTGTGCTAGTGCAGACCAATTGCCAATGGTAATGGTAGCTGCAACAACAATTGCTAAACCTTTCAATACCCAATTGAATCCAGATACTTCACTAAGCAATGAGGGATAGATATGTTGTAAAATATGTGCTATCAAAACTACGCCTGCAGCTTTGGGGGCAATAGAGAGTAAGGCGGTGATAGGTGCAGGTGCACCTAGGTACACATCTGGGGTCCATACATGAAAGGGGAAAATTGAAAGTTTGAACAATGCCCCTGCACTAAGCAAAACTACCACTAAAGCTATGATGCCATTGTTCTCTAAAGGTATTTCTGACCAGTTTAAAGTGCCTGTAAGCCCATAGTACCAAGACATGCCGTAAAGCATGAGTGCTGATGTAATTGCCCCAAACAGTAAGTATTTTATACCCGCCTCCGCACTTTGTTTGGTGCTTTGTACCGAAACCAATATATAACATGCTATAGACACCAGTTCTATAGCCATGTAAAGCAATAGCATATTGCTTGCCATTACCATAACATTGAGCCCTAGAAGCAGTGCAAATAGAAAGGCATAAAATTCGCCACGCAGTATGTATTTTTCGTGTGCATTGGCAAATAGTTTTAGGTATATCAGCACCATTGCTACAGCAGCTAAAAAGTAAAGCTTGATATAAATAATTTGAGAGGTAAATTCTAATGTATTGTTAAATAATAACTGTTTCCCAAAACCTTTTTGAAAAAAAGTAGCCAAAGAAGTAATGGTAAGCCCTGCAATAGCTAGCCACCACAAATATGTTTTCTTGTTTTTGCTTAGCAACAAATCTGCAAAAATCAAGATTACGAAAAATAATGAGCAAATTATTTCTGGTAGAAAATACTGAAGACTACCACTAATGGAGGCAAGCTGTTGGTTCAATATATCTGTTGTGGATGTCAATGTATTATTTTAAAAGGTTGCTTTTAGCCGTATTGGTTATGAAAGTGGCAAATGCAGCAAGGTCTTGAGAGGTATAATCAAAAAACAAATGGGGAAAAATACCAAATACAATAGCCAGTGCCACTAGTGGGAAAAGCATTGATTTTTCTAATATGGTAAGATCAGAAAACAGGGTGTTGATTTTTAAATGTGCACTAAGTGAGAATTTGCCAAAAAACATTTTTTGTAGTGTCCATAAGTAGTATGCTGCACCTATCAATATGCCCAGCGTAGATACTACTGCCATCCATGTTGGCAACAAACCATTGACCGATTCTGATGAAAACGAGCCCAACAATATAAACATTTCACCTATAAACCCTGAAAACCCCGGCAACCCCAAAGAGGCAAAGAATGCTACTGTAACAACGGTGGTGTAGATGGGCATTTTGTTTGCCAACCCTTTGTAATTGTCTATGGTACGGTCGTGTGTACGGTCATATAGTACGCCACAAATTAAGAATAGCAATGCGGCCAATATGCCATGGCTAAACATTTGAAATACGCTTCCATTAATTCCTTCAACGGTAAGCGAGGCAATACCCAGCAGCACAAAGCCCATGTGAGAAATAGAAGAATAAGCTACCATTTTTTTAATGTCGGTCATGGCTAATGCGTTGAAAGCCCCATAAATAATAGAGATTACACCTATTAAGCCTATCCACCAAGCGTAGTGAACCGCACCTTCTGGAAAAATAGAGTAGGCTGTGCGTAAAATACCATAAGCACCCACCTTTAATAAAATACCAGCAAGCACTACTGATATAGGGGTGGGAGCTTCTACGTGTGCATCGGGCAACCAAGTGTGAAATGGCACAGAAGGAAGTTTTATCATGAAGCCAATCATTAGGGCTACAAATGCCAAATGTCGGGCATGTAAACCAAATATTTGATGGTCGGTAAAAATAGAGAGTATAGCATTAGGTAAATAATTTTGAGCATCGGTCATGTACAGCATATTGAATGAATGTACTATGTGCGCTGTTTGCACTTTCCCATTTGCAAGTAAATTTTGTATTTGCCCAATAATGGCAAGGTCTGCACCCTGTAACCCAGCATTAATGCCCGTTGCCAAAGGATCTACTACTGAAAAACAAAGGGCGATTATGACGATTAAAATAAACATAGACCCAAAAAGAGTATATAAAAAAAATTTGATAGATGCATACGCTCTTCTAGGCCCACCCCACAGCCCAATAAGAAAGTACATGGGTAGCAGCATAAATTCAAAAAACAGGTAAAACAGAAAAAAGTCTAGAGCTACAAAGCAACCAGGTATGGTGCTACATAGCAGCAAATAAAGTAAAGCATAACCTTTTATGTTTTTTTCTATACTCAACGAAGATAGTGCCCCCAGCAATGCGATGAGCGAAGAGAGAAGTACCATGCCTACACTCAACCCATCTACCCCTAGCAAATAGGAAATAGAAATATGGCCTAAAGCACCTAGATTTAGGTTAATCCAATCGACATTTTCTACAAACTGAAAATGAGATATGCCCCAATATGTCTGAGTTGTATTGGCTACAGCATGAAAATTAAAATAAATAATACACGAAATAATTGTTTGCACCACTCCGGAAAAAATAAGTGCAGATTTGAAAAGTTTATCATTATCTTTTTTTACAAACAGCAAGCCCAACCCAATGATAATGGGGGTAAATATAAGAATAGAAAGTATATGTGAAATCATTGAAATATGCTACTTGTGCCAAAGCATTTGGCAAAGATTGGCGTTGAATGTTTAATATCCAAAAAATACCTTGTGTTGTGTTTAAGTTTTTGGAATTATTAAGCGGTTTTTTTGTTTATATTTCGTGATAAATAGATTTTTGATTGAAGTTAAAGAATGAAAAAAGAAATTAGCAACGCACTGATTGTTTTTATAGCTATAGTCATATTTTTATCTGCTGCTTTTTTGATTTCTCAAGCTAATAAGGCTAAACGTCCCAAGCTTCCTTATTATGAATCTGGCTTGGTGATACAGCCCAATGAATACAATGCCTCTTTAGATTCTGTACTTCATAAAGTGTCTAATTTTTCATTTGTAAATCAAAAAGGTAAAAATATTTCACAACAAAATTTTAAAAACTGTGTGTATGTAGCCGATTATATATTTACTACTTGCCCCGGAATATGTAAAGACATGAGCAGGGAGATGAAAAAGGTTTATCAAAAATTTGAAAAGAATGACCAAGTGAAAATTCTTTCTCATACCTCGAAACCTAGTGAGGACAGCGTTGCAGTACTTTTGGCATACGCTATAAGGCAAGGCGTGTACAACCATGATAAATGGTATTTTGTAACTGGCAATATAGATTCATTGTATCAAATGGCACTAAAAAGTTACTTGATAGTGAACCCAGATGAAGCGGTAGCAGGAAATACATTTGTACATACCGAGCGGGTAGCATTAATTGATAAAAGACAGCACATAAGAGGGTTTTACGATGGTACCAATCCTGCTGAAACTAGTCGGCTAATAGAAGACATTGAAAAATTGCTGACCGAAAATTAATAACTACCGTATTATAATTGTAAAATCCTTACATGAGAAAAATTATTTGCAGTTGATTTTTTTCATTAATTTGCTGTATTCATAATCAAATCATATTGTGCCTTTGCTCTTCAAACACATTATAAAATCAATTTTGACCTTGCAGGTACTGCTTTATACTGGGCAGTGGTTGGTGGCACAAGATATTCAGTTTTCTCAATTTTATGCAGTACCTATGTACCTTAATCCAGCATTTGCAGGTAGTGGACATAATTTTAGGGGTACGCTACACCAGCGTTTGCAATGGCCCAAATTAGATGCAAAATTTAACACATCTTTCTTTTCTGCTGATGGTTTTTCGCATAGGTATCGTAGTGGTTTTGGCATCATGGCAATTCAAGATTATCAAGGATCAAGTGTAATAAGTTCTTCGCAAGTAGGGTTGCAATATGCTTACGAAGTGCATCTGAGTTCAGAATTAACTGTTCGTGCAGGTTTGGGAGCCGATTTCCTCTCTCGTAGCCTAGATTATTCTACCTTGAAGTTTCCATCGCAATTCAACGATAGTACTGGATATTCTGGGTTTGGAAATAATTTAGAAAATCCAAGAAAAAACATGGTATCTCTTGGTTCTGGCTTGGTGTTGTATTCTAAACGTTTTTGGTCTTCCATAGCCGCAAGCCACATGAACCAGCCTAATCAATCGTTTGTGGGTGGGGTAAGTAGGTTGCCATTAAAAATGTCGTTTACTGCTGGCTACAAAATACCCTTGAAAGAAAGCAAACAAATGGCGTATTTGGAAGAAGAACAAAAAGATGTGAGTATAACACCTACAGCACATTACAAATTTCAAGGCAAATCAGATCAATTGGATATAGGTCTTTATGGAATTTACGACAAGGTGATTGCTGCCGTGTGGTACAGAGGTATCCCCATTAAAAATTACGATAAAAAATTGCCCAACAATGAATCTATGGTAATCATTGCAGGGTTTATGTCGGGTAGTTTTAGCTTTACCTACAGTTATGATTTTACAGTTTCGAAGCTCGCACAATCTCGCACGGGCGGTTCGCACGAAATCAATCTTACCTACATTCACAAACACCATCCTAAAACCGTTAAACCCATGCGTCGCTTGCCTTGCCCGAATTTTTATAGGGAGAATAAAAATCTAAAACCACATCACGAGTTGAGGCCTTCATCGGGGCATCCGCATATTCATTGAAAAAATATAAACTGACTTTAAATTTTTACTTTGTAGTTTTAAAGTGTTGCAATATGTTTGTAATCAATTTTATATATTATAAACAGGTTTCAATAGCCTATATTATCATTTAAAGCAGTATTTTTACAAAAGAAATTATTTAAAATAAAGTAATCTAATTTTTGTGTAGTAGATTTTCTTTCAGAAACTATCCTTACACTGCCTACAATCAGCTACTAAATAAACCCAATTTAACAATACTGTATTTACTACTACATGCAATTTGAATCACTTAATATTATAGAGCCTATTTTAAAGGCTTTGAAAGAAGAAGGTTACACCACACCCACACCCATTCAAGCCCAATCGATACCTGTGGTATTGCAAGGTGCCGACTTGCTGGGTTGTGCCCAAACTGGTACAGGAAAAACGGCAGCATTTGCCATACCCATTATACAATTGTTGTATGCAAATAAAATAAATGAGAAGCAAAAAAAGATACGTAGCTTAATAGTAACGCCCACTAGAGAACTTGCTATACAGATAGGTGAAAGTTTTAACGCTTATGGTAGATATACAGGGTTAGTAAGTACCGTAATTTTTGGAGGGGTAAACCAAAACCCACAAATAGCAGCTTTGCGCAGAGGGGTAGATGTGGTTATAGCAACCCCAGGTCGATTGCTAGATTTGATGAATCAAGGACACTTGAGTTTGCGAGAAGTAGAAATTTTTGTGCTTGATGAGGCAGATAGAATGCTCGATATGGGCTTTATTCACGATGTAAAAAAGTTGCTTGCCGTATTGCCTAAGAAAAGACAGTCACTGTTTTTCTCAGCGACCATGCCTCCCGATATAGTAAAATTGGCTAGTACCATATTGCACAACCCTTCTAGTGTATCGGTTACCCCTGTTTCATCTACTGTAGATATCATCCAACAGTTCGTATATTTTGTAGATAAAGGCAATAAAAATGCCTTGCTTATGGATATTCTAAAAGATAAAAGTATAAAAACGGCACTGGTATTTACCCAAACAAAACATGGAGCAGACAAGGTGGTAAAGGTATTGCTGCAAAACAACATTACTGCCGAGGCTATACATGGCAACAAAGCTCAAAATGCAAGACAGCGAGCACTAACTAATTTTAAAGCCCAAACTACCCGAGTGTTGGTCGCTACTGATATTGCTGCGAGAGGTATAGATGTTGACGATTTGGAATATGTGATTAATTATGAAATGACAAATGTTGCCGAGACTTACGTGCACCGAATAGGCAGAACAGGTAGGGCAGGGGCAAAGGGTACAGCATTTTCCTTTTGCGATGCTACCGAAAAAGATTATTTGAGAGACATAGAGAAATTGATAGCCAAAAAACTTTCGGTAATAGATAATCATCCATTTCCATTGAAAGACCATGATGCAGTAAGACCTATAAAGCAACAAGGTCGAGGCAATAACAGAGATTCGAGGCCAAACCTAAAGCCAAATGCAAACCCAAAAGCGGGAAGTGGTGGTAATAACAAATGGTCGGGTAAACCTAGAAATCCAAGATAGCTATTGGTCGCATGAAGTTTTTACCTTTAACATGGCTAGTGTTGCTATTTTCATCAGCCTTAATGGCACAAAAATACCAAGGCTTAGTTTACGATAGTCAAAATAATACAACTGTAGCCTTTGTAAATATTGGTATCAAAGACAAAAATGTAGGTACAGTATCTGACGGCATTGGCAAATATCAACTGTGGATAGATGCAAAGTATTTACAAGATACCATTATGGTTTCTTGCATTGGTTACTATCCATTGTTAATTCCTGTTTCAGATTATATTCAATTGCCCAATCACAATTTGTTTTTGCAAGAAAGAACATCAGAGATGAAAGAAGTGGTGGTGAATGCTAGAAAATACAAGCAGCGTACACTAGGCGTTACCACAACATCTAGGTTTATTCAAGCTGGCTTTAAAGAAAACAAGCTAGGGTATGAATGTGGAATATTGATGAAGGTGAAAAAAACTGCGATTTTAGAACGCATAATTATCAACTTTTCTTCATGTACTTATGATACTATCTTTTATAGAATTAATGTATATAAAGATATGGGTAAAATGCAGTTTGAAAATCAATTAAAACAACCAATTTTTATAAAACTTCCCAAAAGTAAAGTTCGTGAAAATGTTATCATAGATTTAATGCCATATCACATACAAGTAGAAGGAGATTTTTTACTAACTATGGAGCAAGTAAAAGAACTGGGCAATGGCTACTTGTATTTTTGTGCTGGCATGGCACAAAAAACATATTTCAAAGCTACTAGCCAAGGCAGGTGGGAAAAAGCACCTGTTGGCATTAGTATTAGTGTGGACGCAAAGGTAGAGAAGTAGATGATGGAGCTATTAATTTTTTATCAATTGCAAAAATTCATTGCGACATTGATCGTTGTTAAATTTGCCCCCAAAACTACTGGTAATGGTACTACTACTTGTATCTTCTACACCTCTTGAAGATACACACAGGTGTACTGCATCTATTACTACTGCTACATCTTCTGTTTTTAGAACATCTTTTAAATAATTTGCTATCTGAACTGTAAGTCGTTCTTGCACCTGAGGACGTTTAGCAAAATACTGTACTATTCTATTTATTTTAGAAAGACCAATCACTTGCCCATTGGCAATATAGGCTACATGCGCTTTGCCTACTATGGGTACAAAATGATGCTCACAATTAGAATAAAAAGAAATATTTTTCTCCACCAACATCTCATTGTAATGATATTTATTGTCAAAGAGTGCAATTTTAGGAGCATTAGCAGGGTTTAATCCACTAAATATTTCCTTTACATACATTTTAGCAACTCTTTTAGGCGTTCCTTTCAAGCTGTCATCTGTCAAATCCAGACCTAAAATGTTCATAATTTCTGAAAAATGATTTTGAATCAATTCTATTTTTAAATCATCTGACAAATCAAATGCACCATTTTTTAAAGGTGTATCATAAGAGGTGGAAACATGGTTGTTGCCAATTTCGTCATCGTCGTCGATGGTAATCAAAAATCTGTTATTTTCTAACATATAATATTGGGGTATAGGCTAATAATTAGCGTGACAATTGTGCTTTTAGTTTTTTTCTTGCTTGAAAAATATTGGTTTTAATATTACCTATCGGAATGTTCAATTCGTCAGCAATCTCTTGGTATTTGAAACCTTCAAAATATTTCATGAAGCAATATTTATAATCCCATCTTAATTTGTCTATTGCATTTTGAATGTCTTCTATAGCTGCCAAATTCATTATTTTGTCGGTAGCAGTGGCTTCATAAAAAGGCTCACCATCAATGGTGTTTTTAAAAACTTCCATTTTTTTGGTGCTACGACGGTACGCATTGATGAATATATTTTTCATAATAGTACACATCCAAGCTCTAAAGTTGGTCGCTTCGTTGAACTTTTCTTTGTTCATTATTCCTCGCAAATAGGTGTCATGAAACAAGTCTTCAGCATCTTCAGAATTGCGAGTGAGGTTCAAAGCATAATTTTTTAATAATGACTTATGCTGGATTAGTTTGGCGTTGAAATCTTCGGCTGTCATGTTTTTTGTTGTTTAATTAATGTTTTATTTTGTTAAACAAATCTGTAAAATAATGTTTAACAAAACAAGTATTTGGTTAAACATTATTTTTTAATTTTTATTATTATTTATGATAATATTCATAATCAGATTTATAAATTATTTATTCCGCTTTCTTTTTTTTTGGATAAATAAATTTTACATTTGTCTAGTTAATCTATAGACTTAGATTAAATTTAATAACACTTTTTATGAATACTAATTTTACCAAATTCTATTTTTTATACTCAAGTATTTTTTGCTGTTGTTGATTTGCAAAATCCTTTAAAGGCAATATGGAAATATTGCACTCTTGTATTTATTAATAAACATCTATAAATCAATAATAAAATGAAATTATATATATCATTATATCTTTTTTTTGCAGGAATATTTTGGGCATCCCTCAGCTTCGGGCAAGACAATTTGGTGCTTATCGAAGGCGTAATTGAAGACAAAAGCACCAAAGAAATATTGATAGGAGCAAGTATTTCTATCAAAGGAACAATAGCAGGTACGGCAACAGACGTCAATGGCAAGTTTAGTCTTCGGTCAAAATTGAAATTTCCATTTACTATCGTTATATCGGCCATTGGTTATGAAACACAGGAATTTGAAATTAATCAAAACACCAAATCAATTACCATTGCATTGAACACTCAAACCAATATCGCTGATGATGTAGTAGTAACTGCCTCTCGTGTGGAAGAAAAACAATTGAGGTCGCCTGTGGCTATAGAAAAATTGGACATTCGTACCATAAAAGAAACACCAGCACCTAGTTTTTACGATGCGCTAGAAAATGTTAAAGGCGTTCAAATGACTACCTCCAGCTTGACTTTCAAAGTGCCTAATACTCGTGGGTTCAACATTCCCAACAATTTCCGATTCATGCAATTGGTAGATGGGGTGGACATGCAAGCGGCAACACTGGGTGTGCCACTAGGCAATGCCATAGGGCCTACAGAGCTAGATATTGAAAGTGTAGAGATTACTCCTGGGGCGGCATCGGCTCTTTACGGTATGAATTCTATAAATGGCATGGCCAATATGATGACAAAGTCGCCCTTTCGCTACCAAGGTTTAAGTGTGTACCAAAAAACTGGTGTAAACCATGTAGGTGGCGGTACTGGTAGAGATGCTAGTTTGCTTACAGAAACTGCAATACGCTACGCTAAAGCATGGACAGATAAGTTTGCCACAAAGATTAATGCGAGCTATATGCGAGGTACCGATTGGCTTTCAAGCAATGCTACTGACCAAAATCAACAATCACTTTCTTCTGCAAATCCTAATTATCCAGAATTGTCAGGTACAAATAATCCTGCTTATGATGCCTGGAACAAGTACGGCGATGAGCGAAACAACAATGTGCCTGTATCGGTATTTTATCAAGGAAAAGACCAAATATTTAACGTTCGCCGTACTGGTTATTGGGAAAAAGATTTGGTAAACCCAATTGTTCAAAACTTAAAATTTGATGGTTCAGCTTATTACAGGCTTACTGAAAAGCTGGAACTATCTTACGGATACCGAGTAGGCAAGATGGATGGCGTATTTCAAAGAGGCAATAAAATTCAGTTGAATGGGGTCGTGGTTCAAAGCCATAAAGTAGAATTAAGAGGTGCTAATTTTTTTGTAAGGGCTTATGCATCGCTAGAAAACACTGGCAATTCATATAATTTAAAACCACTTGCAGATAATTTGGATTTGAACAATGGCTCAAATTCAGCTTGGGGGGCAAAGTATAAAACCGCATTGCAAGAAAACTTGAATAATGGTGTAGAACTAGCTACAGCAATGGATATGGCAAGAAATGTTGCCGATCAAGGTCGTGTGCAACCTGGTACAGCAGAATTTGATAATTTAAAAAACACAATTACAAGCATTAATAACTGGGATATTGCAACCAATGTACCTGGTGCACCTGCAACTGGTGGAGCGTGGCTAAATCAAAAAAGCAGAATGTACCATATAGACACGCAATGGGATTTGAGCAAAAAGATAAAATTTATAGATCTACTTTTAGGTAGTGATTTTAGAGTGTATGAAGTAATTCCCGATGGTAATAATTTCGTAGATTTTTCAAAACCATTGAACGAACGTACAACACCTGGGGGCAACAATCTATATTATACCAAATACGGTGTATTTGCACAAGCAACGAAGAAACTGCTACAGGAGAAATTGAAAATCGTGGGTTCGCTGCGTATAGATCAAAATTTGGAGTTTGCCCCCAAATTTAATCCTAGAATAGCTGCTGTATATACCCTTGCAGAAAAACATAATTTTAGAGTTGCGTATCAAAATGGGTATAGATTTCCTGCTTTGTTTGAAGCACTATCATTTGTAAATAATGGCAATGTACGCCGTGTAGGCGGCTTGGCTAGGGTTAATGAAGAATTGGGCTATTTAGAAAATTCATATACGCTTACTTCTATTGATAATTTTACGGCAGCAGTAAACAACGATATATCTAAAAATGGATTCAATCGCTCGCAGGCTGCTTTAAGAAACGCATCGTTGCTCGAGATTACAAATTTGAAACCCACACAGCCCGAGCGTATTCAATCTATAGAAATTGGTTACAAAAGTATTGTCGCTGACAACAAATTGGTCATAGATTGGGATGCTTACTTCAATATTTACAACGGCTTTTTGGGTCAAGTAGAAGTTGCTGTACCTACTACCGGAAAAGTAGGTAGCAACGAGGCGGTTTTAGATATGCTTTCTCGCCAAAATCAAAACAGATACAGGGTATATACCAATGCTAAGAACACTTACAATAACTATGGCTCTAGTATTGGATTGACTTATAATTTCTATAAAAAATATACCGTATCGGGTAATATTAATTACAATCAAATTGCTTCAAGCAGCAATGCAGATATCTTCGTTACGGGTTTCAATACTCCAAACTGGATAGTAAATATATCATTTGGCAATAAAGAAATATTTAAAAACTTTGGATACAATGTAGTGTGGCGAGTGCAAAGCCAATTTAACTGGGAAAGCCCACTGGCCAACGGCACTGTGCCTAGCTATAACAATTTAGATGCACAAGTAAACTACCGTGTACCTAAATTGAAATTGACCGCCAAATTGGGTGGAACTAATATTTTGAATAACAAATACATTCAATACGCTGCAGGGCCTACTATTGGTGGTCTTTACTATTTGGCTTTAACATTTGATGGATTACTACAATGATAACCAAAATATTCTATTTTGCTGGTGCAGACTGTTGTTGCCATTAGCTCTACTTACGCTTTAATCAAATGATTAACTAATATCTAAAATTTCGCAAAACACTTTAACAAGAGCCTAAAGATTTTACCACTCTACATAGCTTATGAAAGTTGGTGTATATGGTTTAAGCCATCATTGACAAATATTTTTTTGAAGTTATTGTTGTAAATTCTTATGGCTATTTTATCTGTTTTTGATTCCAGTAGTTTTTTTAACAAATTTTTTTCTTGTAAAACAATTGCTTGTTCCATAACTCACTTCTTTGCAAACATCAATTTATTATAGATATTCGCAATTAGATTTTACCACCCAATAATCATTTATGAGTAATCCACATTCTTCTGTAGCCATACGTACCAACGACCGTGTTGCTGAAATCTCTTACTTTTGCGAGCTATGTGGCGGCGACACTACTTTTCTTGGCTGGCTAGACCCAGAGCGTAGAAGCAGTTATGACAATTGTAAAAATATATTACTTACAGCCGAGAGCGAGGGTTTTAGCAATATTTTGTTGCCATCTTCCTACATCATTGGGCAAGATCCATTTGTGTTTGCAGGAGCAATAGCACCGCAAACCAAAAACATCAATTTGCTAGTAGCCATGCGTTGTGGCGAATACCACCCGCCTATGATGGCAAGGGCTATAGCCACACTAGACCATATTTTAGAAGGTAGATTAACGGTCAATATTATCAATTCTGACCTACCTGGCTGGAAAGAAGATGGCGAACTACGTTACAAACGTTGCGATGAAACCATTCAAATACTGAAACAGGCGTGGAACTCTGATAGAATAGTAATGGATGGAGAAATTTATAAAATGGATATTCCCGCAGGCCCTAGTAAACCTTACCAGCAGAATGGAGGCCCTTTACTGTACTTTGGTGGTACATCTGAAAGTGCTCGTGAGGTATGTGCCAAACATTGCGACGTTTACCTCACTTGGCCAGAACCCGAAGCCAGCATTGTCGCTACCATGCAAGACCTAAGCCAGCGAGCAGCTAAGTACAACCGTACTATAGATTTTGGGTTACGAGTACATGTAATTGTGCGAGAAACTGAAGCAGAAGCCCGTGCCTATGCAAAACACATCATGAGCAAATTCAACGAAGCAGAGGGTCTGGAATTAAAGAATAGATCACTAGATGCCAATTCACTAGGCGTTCAGCGGCAAAATGAATTTCGCAAACAAGCCGATAGCGATGGCTATATAGAACCACTTTTGTGGGGCGAAATAGGTAAAGCCCGCTCTGGCTGCGGTGCTGCCATTGTGGGTAGTGCCGAGCAGGTGATTGAAAAAATAAACCGCTATATGGACTTGGGCATTCGTGCTTTTATATTTTCAGGGTATCCATTGAAAGAAGAAGCAGAGATATTTGGCAAATTAGTGATGCCACATTTGCCCAACGCCAAACTTTCAGAATTGCAAGGAAGAACGCCGAAGACAATTCCCGTAACACCTCTTACTACTGGGGCGTTGAAGTAGGGGGAAAACATGAAATTAAGAATGGCACTTATTTATTCGTAAGTGCTATTGCTGTAAATTTTTACACTTCAACAGTATTTTTACCAGCCGTGGATAGTAGTGTTGTGTAATGACTATATACTTTATGGAAAAAAATAATCTAAAGTTTACTGAATGAATTGTTTAATTTTACGAAATTGTTAAACGTAAGTAAGTTTACGAGTTAGGCGAAAATTTTAACAAAATCCAGTTCCAACAAACACTTAGAAATTGAAGGCAAAAATATTAACTTCGCACAGACATTTATTCAAACAAGATGAGTAAAAAATTAATACAATTTGACTGGGCTATAAAAAGACTTTTAAGGGACAAAGCCAACTTTGTGGTACTCGAAGGGTTTTTGAGTGAACTTTTGTTTGACAACATCAAAATTGAAAAAATTTTGGAGAGTGAAGGTAATCAAGAAACAAAAGACGATAAATTTAATCGTGTTGATATTTTAACACAAAACTCCAAGAATGAACTTGTTATTATAGAAATACAAAATAGTTACGAAATAGACTATTTCCATAGAATGGCTTATGGCGTTTCAAAAAGCATAGCCGACCATCATATTTTAGGTCACAAATACTCAGAAGTTAAAAAAATAATTTCCATCAATATTGTATATTTTGATCTAGGCCAAGGGCAGGACTATATTTACAAAGGAAAAACAGATTTTATAGGGCTGCATCAAAAAGATTTATTGGGTCTTTCTGCAAAACAAAAGTCTGCATTTTTAAAAGAAGAGGTTTCTAATATTTTTCCCGAATATTACCTACTTAAAGTCAATCAATTTAATGACATAGCCAAAGATACCTTAGACGAATGGGTTTATTTTTTGAAAAACAGTGAGGTAAAAGATGAATTCAAAGCCAAAGGATTGAAAGAAGCTGGCGAAGTACTTGACCTTATGCGATTGCCAAAAGCGGAACAATATGGCTACAATCGCTTTATGGATAGTTTAAGCTTGAAAGCAAGTGAAATATTTACTTTGCAGACAGAGGCTGAATTTAAAGTTGAGGAAAGAAAAGCAATTGAAATCGCAAACAATCTATTACAAATAGGACTTTCAGTTTACGAAATATCTAAAGCAACAGGATTGAATTTAGGTCAAATAGAAAAATTAAAAACAGAAAAATAAATCGTTCAACATCGTGTATACACCATGCTGGCTTCAGAATAATTGGAAAGTTCGGCGCTCGCTGGAGAGTGCAGTGATAGAGGAAAATGAAGAGGTCACGAAACCCGTATGCTGCATACACTAACCGTTATAGCGGCATTATAAAGAACAATGACAAACGACAACGAAATACAATTCCTCGACAAAATAGATTGCAACTTTCCCTATCAAGACAGACAAGAAAGCCTGAGACTAATTGAACAAGCATCAACACTTTCGACAAATGCTCTCTTTTTTATAGTTGAAGAACTGTGCCGTATTCCTGAATCTGAACGACCTAATGTATCGACCGAGACACTGCTTGACTTGCTTACTTTGACAGCAAACAAAATAAATCATCCTTTAAAGCGACTTATCGTTGAAACAGCGGACAAAATGATTAGAAGAGAAGAGTTGACAGTTGACGATGTAATATTAAAAATGCAGACAGTTCAAAAGTATTCTGGACAGTTTGCAGCTTTGAGTATTTTGTATTTCTCATGTGACGACAAAAACGAAAAACTCGAATCGATTTGGGACAAGATAATTAGTGAATGGAATAAATAACGACAGCAAAGCCGCACGTTGCCAAAAGCGGGGCGTTCGTGGTTGCGGAAAGTTTTGTTCTCCGCATCAACATTTGTGGTAAAAATCGCCACCAACGCAAAGCCCCAAACCGTGTGTGACTTGAATAGCCACTTGTCGCAAGACAAGTGCTTATGCTGTAAAACAGATGGAAGCCATTCGGAATAAATAGGAATGGATTGGACTTCCGAAGGCGACTTTCAGGAGTAGCCTTCAAAC
>JAAFID010000230.1 GCA_013297765.1 Cytophagales bacterium
TCTGCCATCGTATCAATTTCAAAATACCAACACTACCATACTTGCTATGATAGACAATAGGCCAGTATTTAGCAATTTTCAAGGAGGTACTTATTGGCAAAATCTTCCCGTAGAGATAGCAGATGTAGAACGTATAGAAGTAGTCTATGGCCCTAATGCACCCATGTATGGGCCAAATGCTGTTTCTGGAGTAATCAACATCATCACACGCAAGGAATATGGCAACAAACCGACTATAGTTCATGCCAATGTTCAATCAGGTATCGACAATATGTATTCAGCGTACATCGGTCACAAAATTTCGGATAAGATAGAAATCAATGCTTCTGGTAATGTATCTAAACGCATGAGAGACAAGGAAGAATACTACCTTGCAGGACAAGATAGATTTACAGATAGTGTAAGTTTAACTTCGTTAGAATACAGTGCAAGATTCCCTATTCGTGCAGAAAGCATGAAAAAAAATGGGCTTAATTTTAACATTAATTACACCCCAACAAAAGATATTTTTGTAAATTTCAACAGCTCATACAACAACAATCAAACACTATCTCAATTAGAAGTCTCTACGCCACTTAACGTATCTACCAACAATAGCAATAGCCACATGCTACGAGGTGAATTGTACAATTTTACTGTACAGTCATCTTATTTGTCTGGTACACAAGGTTTACTAGGTAATCAAAGGTCTTATCAGCACGATTATACTACATTTGACAATTATATCGATTACAATTGGAAATTAAAAAGTAAGTTAAGTATAAGGCCAGCAATCGCTTTTCAACGTGCAAGCATTGATGACAGAAAATATACTATTGATGAAAACGAAAATGGGCTTTTTAATAATAGTGGGGTAATTACCAATTTATCGGGTTCGATAAAAGTAGACTACAAGCCTATCGATATGGTAAGAATTATTGCTGCAGTAAGGGCAGATAAGTTTTCAAAACCAGACAAAGTATATCCTTCTTACCAATTGGCAGCCAACATAAAACCATCAGAAAATCATATATTTCGTGTGGCAGCAGGTAGATCATACAATAGCTCGTTTTTAGTACCAACATTTGCAAATTTATTGTTATTTGATACTACCACAAGCACCTCAATTCCAACTGGTACAATCAATAGTAATACTCAATTAAGACTATTAGGAAATGTAGATAGAAAATTATTACAGAATGATATGTTTGAAATAGGTTATAAATCACAATTGGGAAAAAATGTTCAAGTGGACGTTTCTATATTCAACCAAACATTTCAAAACTTTAGTGTATTTGTGATACAGCCCGCTAATGTGAACACAGTAGTAATACCGACTCCTCCTACTGCTACTGTTAATATTGGAATTAAAATCACCAATACTCCTCAAAATATTGATATGAAGGTGGTACAAAATGGAGTTTCTATGTCGGTATTAATCGTTTCAACAAATAAAATGATTTCCTTCAAACCTCATTTCACAGTTCAACAAACTAATATTAAGGATTACCAGAAATACTACTTCGCAATAGGAGCCAACGATGCTAAACAAGGCGGTACAGGTTTAGATTTGAGTATAAAATCCAATGAAACCAGCAAAGCAACACCAAATTGGTTTGGTGGATTTACCCTTAATATTAATCCATTGAAAAGACTCAATTTAGGACTTAGTGGATACTATTTTGATAAAAGTGTACAGACGACCGTCGGCGGTCAAAGTAGTACAACTGGGGTAATCACATCTAAAAGTGTGGACAACATCAATGGCAAAGCAATGTTCAACGCTCACCTGACCTACAAAATTCATGATAATATATCATTGGGTTTAAATGCGAGAAATATGCTCAACAACAACGCCCGAGAAGGATGGGGTTCAGACAAAATTGGGTCGCAATTCTTAGGAACACTAATAGTCGAATATTAATAGCTTAAAAATGTTTAGTTAATTTGTAGCTACGCCTACCTTAATTTATTTTAGGTAGGTGTAGCTTTTTTAATGCAAATACCAAATAAATAAAATGGTTAAAACCATTTATAGATATATACATTTATAGCCCACGGTTTAAACCGTGGGCTATGTATCAAACATCGTACACAAACCGTTTTAACGGTTTATAAAATCCCATGAATTATGCCTCATTCATTTAATAAAATATGGATTCATGCCATTTGGGCGACCAAAGAACGAATGCAATTAATCAATCAGGATATTGAGCAAAAGGTATATCAATTTATCACTGCTCAATTGCAAGAACAAGGTTGCCCAGTACGAATTATCAACGGTATGCCAGACCATATTCACTGCTTATTTTTATTAAATTGTCAAAAATCAATTGCTGAAGTTATCAAACAAGTGAAAGGCAGTAGCTCTCATTTTGTTAATCAAAATGATCTAATTAAAGATAAATTTGCATGGCAGACAGGCTATGCAGCCTATTCGGTTTCTGAATCTGTAATTGACAAAGTATTCGAATATATAAAATCCCAAAAACAACATCACCAAAAAAAGACATTCCAGCAGGAATACAATGATTTTTTAAAATTGTATGGATTTGAGGAATGAAATTTCTAAAACTCAATCATAGATTAGGAATAAATAAAATGGTTAAAACCATTTATAGATATACACATTTATAGCCCACGGTTTAAACCGTGGGCTATTGGTCAACCAACATAAATCCGCGAAAGTAAAAAAATTCTAATTTTAAATTTACACCAAGCCCATGACACAACAAGAACGAATTGTAGCTTCTGAAACCCACGTATTCAAAACAGTATTTCCCAATACTACCAACCATCACGACACACTGTTTGGCGGTATGGCGATGCAGATGATGGACGAAACGGCATTCATAACGGCGACACGTTTTTGCAGAAAAAAATTAGTCACGGTTTCCTCTGATAGAATAGATTTTGAACTACCCATTCCTGCTGGCACTTTTATAGAGTTGGTGGGCAAGGTCGTTCATGTGGGCAATTCCAGTATCAAAGTGCAAGTAGATATTTTTATAGAGCAAATGTATGCCGAGGGCAGAACCAAAGCGGTGTCTGGCACTTTCTCGTTGGTTGCAATTGGCGATGACAAAAAGCCCATTGCCATTTTGGATTAAGCTACTGTTGCATTAACATTATCCTAAAAAAAATAAAAATTAACACATAACTAGCCCATAAAATTTGGTTGCTATGCTATTTGCTAATAAATTCGTAACCTTTAAATTTAAAACTGTTAAAAAATAAAAATCAATGGAAATCTATTTAGTTATTTTAGCTGCACTGGGGGCGTTGGCATTTTCAATGTTCAAGTCGGCATGGGTGAGCAAACAAGACACTGGTGACGCCACCATGCAAAAAATTGCCAAATACATTGCCGATGGTGCAGTGTCATTTTTGAAAGCGGAATACAAAGCCTTGGCTGTATTTGTAGTTTTCACGGCAATTATTATTGCCTTATTGGCCAAAGAAGAAAACTCACATTGGTTCATTGCAGTAGCCTTTGTCTTGGGTGCATTTTTATCTGCCTTTGCAGGTTATTTGGGAATGAAAATCGCTACAAAAGCCAATGTACGTACTACGCAATCGGCACGTACTAGCCTTTCCAAAGCACTTGCTGTATCTTTTGGTGGCGGTATGGTAATGGGTATTAACGTAGTAGCACTAGGGCTACTGGGAATATGCTTACTATTAATATTGTTTTTAAATGTTGAATCGATATTTGGATTTGAAAAATGGCACATCGAAAAAGTATTGGAAGTACTGATAGGTTTTTCTTTAGGTGCTGAAAGCATCGCACTGTTTGCTCGTGTAGGTGGCGGTATTTATACCAAAGCAGCAGATGTAGGTGCAGATATAGTAGGAAAGGTAGAAGCTGGTATTCCAGAAGATGACCCACGTAACCCCGCAACCATTGCCGATAATGTGGGTGATAATGTGGGCGACGTTGCAGGTATGGGTGCAGATTTATTTGGTTCCTATGTAAGCACTATACTTGCCACAATGGTATTGGGCTTGACCATCAGCCCTAT
>JAAFID010000231.1 GCA_013297765.1 Cytophagales bacterium
TACTGCATCTTTTACAAACCATTTTAAAATAGTTTTTACAAATGCATTGGGTTTAGGATGCTTATTTTCATACACCAATTCATAAGTTACATTGCAGTGTGCTAGCATTTGTGCAACAGACATTTTGCCCCAAGCGGCTTGTTGGTTGGGCTGCAAAGTATTTATTCTTGATATAATCTCATTTACTACCTCCGATTTGAATATATTTTTCATTTGAATATTTTAAAATGTCCACTCCAATATAGTTTTAATCAGGGATAGAATCCAAATTTAAAAACTGAAGTTCCCCATCATTGCCCATAGTAATGCCTATTACAGAGTCCTTCTTTATTTTTCCTGCAAGTATTTCTTTAGACAATTCGTTCAAAATACTACGCTGCAAAGTACGTTTCAATGGTCTTGCACCAAACTGTGGGTCAAATCCCATCTCGCCAAGCTTGTCTAGCACATCGTCCGTTGCTTCTATTTTTATACCAGCCTCTTCCAGTCGTTGTTGAATTTGCTTGAATTGAATATCTACAATTTTGCGAATTTCTTTTCGAGAAAGTGGGCGAAACATAACCACTTCATCTATTCGGTTCAAAAACTCTGGGCGTATTGTTTTTCTAAGCATTTCAAACACCTCCGACTTGGCTTTTTCACTGTATTCTTCCTCGTAATGTGCACGCATTTGCTCGCCCATGGTGTCTATTTTTTCACGCATTTCATCAAAACTTTGCTGTATCAAGTGTGCACCAATATTGGAGGTCATGATGATGATGGTATTTTTAAAATTGGCTACCCTGCCCTTGTTATCGGTCAATCTACCGTCGTCTAGTACTTGCAGCAGAATATTAAATACATCTGGGTGTGCTTTTTCTATCTCATCGAGTAGTATCACAGAATACGGTTTGCGACGCACCGCCTCGGTCAGTTGTCCTCCTTCATCGTAGCCCACATAGCCTGGAGGTGCACCTATCAGGCGGCTCACTGCATGTTTCTCTTGGTACTCCGACATATCAATTCTCACCATAGCGTTGTCGTCGTTAAATAAATATTCGGCCAATGCTTTTGCTAATTCTGTTTTGCCTACACCTGTTGTACCTAGAAATATAAATGAACCAATTGGCCGCTTTGGGTCTTGCAGCCCAGCACGGCTGCGGCGTACCGCATCAGATATGGCAGCGATGGCTTCTTCTTGCCCAGCTACTCGCTTGCCCAATTCTTCTTCTAAGCCCAGCAGTTTTGCCCGCTCGCTTTGCAACATTTTAGATACAGGAATGCCTGTCCACTTGGCAACCACATCGGCTATGTCTTCCGAGGTAACTTCCTCTTTCATCATGGTATTGCCTTCGTGCATTTCTTCCATCTGTTTTTTCAAAGCATCTAACTTGGCTTCGCTCTCTTTCATACGACCGTAGCGTATTTCAGCAACCTTTCCATAATCGCCAGCACGTTCTGCCTGCTCAGCTTCGAGCTTCAGTTTCTCTATATCTTCTTTCTCTTTTTGCACAGAAGTGATGAAGTTTTTTTCTTCTTGCCACTTTGCTTTCAGGGCATTTCTCTTTTCGGTGAGGTCGGCAATTTCTTTTGACAAATAATTTTCTTTGTCCTTATCATTTTCCCTGCGAATGGCTTCACGTTCTATTTCTAGTTGCATTATTTTACGTTGCACTTCGTCAAGTTCTTCAGGAACAGAATCTATTTCTAGGCGTAGTTTTGAAGCCGCCTCGTCCATCAAATCTATGGCCTTATCGGGCAAAAATCTATCGCTGATGTAGCGAGTGGAAAGCTCTACTGCAGCAATGATAGCCTCATCTTTGATGCGTACGCCATGGTGCAATTCATATTTGTCTTTAATGCCCCGCAATATGGAAATAGCATCTTGCATATCGGGCTCATCTACCACCACAGCTTGAAAACGACGTTCGAGGGCTTTGTCTTTTTCTATGTGCTTTTGATATTCTTTCAATGTTGTTGCACCTATCGCATGCAGCTCGCCCCTTGCCAATGCTGGTTTTAGCAAATTGGCCGCATCCATTGCACCCTCGCCACCACCTGCACCTACAAGGGTATGAATCTCATCTATAAATAAAATAATTTCCCCTTCCGAGTCGGTTACTTCTTTGATTACAGCTTTTAAGCGTTCTTCAAACTCTCCTTTATATTTGGCACCCGCTACGAGTAGCCCCATGTCTAGCGATATTAGTGTTTTTGATTTCAAATTTTCTGGTACATCGCCCTGAACGATTCTTTGAGCCAAACCTTCTACTATTGCGGTCTTGCCTACACCTGGTTCGCCTAAAAGTATTGGATTGTTTTTGGTACGGCGAGAAAGTATTTGCAATACCCTTCTTATTTCTTCATCACGACCTATTACGGGGTCAATTTTGCCGGCTTTGGCTAGTTCGTTTAGGTTTATGGAATATTTCTCTAGTGACCTGTATTTGCCTTCGGCGTGAGGGTCGGTAACTTTTGCATTTCCCCTTAATTCTTTGATGGCAATTTTTAATTGTTTTTCATTGAACCCCGAATCTTTCATAAGCGAAGCTACTCTGTCTTTTCCAGTAAGTAGCCCTAGTAATAAATGTTCTATAGCAACAAATTCGTCGCCAAATTCTTTAAGGTAGGCCGTTGCTTTGTTTAGGGCCGCCATACCATCATTAGACAAATAAGGGCTACCACCACTTACTTTTGCGTAAGAGTTTATAATTTCATCGAGTTTAATTTCAAAATGATTTCTATTCACATTCAATTTTTTGAATAAAAAAGAAACCAAATTTTCCTCGGCCGATAATATTGCTTTAAGAATATGCCCTGTTTCTATGGCTTGCTGCCCGCCACTGGTAGCTAGTTCAGTTGCTTTCTGTATCGCTTCCTGCGATTTTACAGTATAGTTGTTGAAGTTCATAAATGTTGTTTTTGGAATTTTAATTTGCGTTTTCAAATTTCTTTCCACCCAGCAAAATCAGCCTCTTTGGCATATTTATCACCTTGAAAAAACCATACCTAAGACGATATGACTTACAAAAAATAGGTTTTCTGAATAAATGGCTTATAAAAAATAAATCTACAAGATTCTTTTTTCACAAATTACCTAAATCAAAATCTTACTAAAAAGCAGGAAGCAACTCTATAGCCCTATCTAAATAAGGGTCTTTGAATCTAAAATCTCCTTCTTGTGTGGCGATTGGATAGGTGGGTGGCACTCCTATTCGTTCCCACAATTTACCATTGATATCTAGGGTACGGCTATTGACCAATACATATTTTATTCCATTGGGCAATGTTTTCTCTACCACTAGGCTAAGTGCCCCACCCGTAGTATCTCCTACTACAGGTATGCCCATTTGCTTTGCGGCTAGTGCTGCATGCTCTGTAGAGCTATAGCATAGTCGGTTTGTAATCACTACAATTTTTTTATTGGCAAATTGCCCATCTCTAGGGATTACAAAATCGGGCTCGGTGAGCAAGTCTAGCGGCATAAGATTATTTTTCAATGGCCCCACTTTGGGCTGGTAAGTAGCATACGGCACATCATTACTAGCAAATAAACTCATTAACCCCCAAATAGAACCTAACCTACCACCGCCATTGTTTCTAAGATCGAGTATAATACCTAAGGTTTGTGGGTTAGCTGCAAGGTGATTGCCAACCAAATCGGCAATATCATAATCGGTATAAAAAGTTTTTACTCCCAAGTAAGCATACTTTCCACCCAATGTAGTACCTAGTATTAGTGCAGTGTCTATCTCATTTGCATCAAAATAATCTGGTTGTGTTTTTATGGAAAAATTTTGTAGATACTGATTTTTAATGACTCTAAAATTATATTTATCACTACTACCATATTTTGGGGGGCTATTCCAATAGTATTTTTTATTGTAATTAAGGCTTCTATGACCATCTATCAATGGCTCCATCATTTTTACAAATATCGAAAATAGCCGCTCTGTACTAGTATTGCTTGTAACCATTGGTCTATATTTATCATGAATA
>JAAFID010000232.1 GCA_013297765.1 Cytophagales bacterium
CATCACTAATACGGTACTGTCCGACTTCCTGATTGGCTTCGATATTTCGACCTTATGAGCATATCTCATTTGTGTCTTTTCTCTTTGCATCCAAAACAGGACCTCTCGTGTTCCATATAAAAGCCTAAATAAGGGTCATGCCTCCTCAATGACGATTGCCCTACAGCCAGTATGTAAGTTACCGCTGTAACCTTCACTAGTCCGCCGAATGACAAGCTTTTGACAATGTATTTGCTTTATCGACACTTCATCGAAGGTTCACTTTCGTTCATCTCCCTTATTCGCACCTGATGGATGTTATCCACCTTTTTCCCCTTTCCGTTCAATACCATTTCGTTACCAAAACAGCACCGAGGGGCGGTTTAATGCCTTCGCTTACACAACGACATTGGTAGACCTACTACCATCTCTTATACAACATGTAACAAATTCACATCTGTTACTTCACGACACACTCGGCGCTAGCGGGGTCTAGCCATCGCACCTGTATTGTAGTTACTACCAAATCAATTTTTTACTAGTGTTGGTAACAGGCTGGTTAAACATCAAAAATCTTCTTTGTGGGTGAACTGGTTGTTCCCCATTTACCAAATATAATATAGCATTGGGTTAATTTGCAAATTACTAAATCATTAATCACCTTACCATCAAAATATTCTTTGAATAAGTAAAAAACATATAGATAAAATGATAAAAATAATATTTTCTACAGCTCTAGTTAAACAACTTTTGTACAGCGTACTTTGGTATATTCTTATCCTCATTTCATAAATATTGGCTTTCACAAAAAAATAAAAAACGCAATTATATGAACTTAATTAGTTTTTTTAGTAATTTACTAAGAAACTAACAAACCCAATTTCTCATGAAAAAACTATTCATTCCAGTATGGCTCTTTGCCATAATTTGTAGCGTAGGCAATACCCTAGCCCAACAAATTCAAATCAATCTTGCCAAAGAATACCAAACCATCACTGGTTTTGGTGGCTTTGGGGCAAAAAAAGTTTGGTGGGACAGTCCACCATTTCATGATGCAGAATATTTGACCCAAACAATCGATAACCTAGGGTGCAGTATTTTTAGAACCCAAGTTTACTTCGATTTTGAACCAGTAAATGACAATAATGACCCCAATGTGTTGGATGAATCGAAATTAAAGTTTGGAACTACTAGCGACAATGGAAAACAATTTGCATTTTTAAAAGACGTAAATGCGAAAGGAGCAAAAATAATTGCATCCGTATGGACACCACCAGGCTGGATGAAAGATTTTAGTGACCCCACTACCATTCCCGATGAATGTTACAATTGCTGGAATTGCCCAAAACCATGGTCGTACCCAATACCTGAAAATCGTAAAATGTGTGGTGGGTCATTAAGAGCAGATATGTATGAAGAATTTGCAGAGTATTTAGTCGCTTATGTAAAAATCGTAAAGAAACAGACCGGAGTTGATATATACGCACTTAGTATTCAAAATGAACCTTTATTTGCAAATCCATTTGAGGCGGCAGTATTGAAACCAAAGCCTTATGCAGATTTATTGAAAGTAGTCGGTGCAAGATTTAAAAAAGAAGGATTGCCCCAACTATTTTTTGGTCCAGAGCACATGGGCGAGTACACGTGGGTACCTGGAAATAAAGAATACGTGAATCAATTATTTACACTATCTACTGCTGGTAAAGATTATTTGAACATGTATGCAGTACATGGTTATTTGGATGGAGTAGCGAATGACTTTGGCTCTGCTACCGGGTGGACAAGTTTGTACAACGAAATAACAGTAAAAAATGGTAAACCATTGTGGATGACAGAAACAGGAAATGGAGTACCGAATGATTTTGACAATGGTTTCAAGTTTGCCAAAGCATTGCATTTGGCACTGCGTTTTGGTCATATTTCAGGTTGGGTTTTCTGGGGAATTTCAGGCAATATGCTTAATGGAAGCACTTTAACCCATACAGGCAATGCTTTGAAAATGTTTTACAAACACATTCGCCCTGGCTATATCAACGTAGATGCTAATACTTCAGATGCAGCAATTTTAGTTAGTGCCTATAAAAGAAACAAAGGGTTGGTAGTGGTTGCCATCAACAACTCGGCAAATGCCAAAACAGTGCAATTGAATACTGGTAGTGCTGCCTTGCCTGATGCTTTCAAAGTATATCGCTATAGTGCAACTGAAAAAGGTGACATGGTAAATACTGTTACAAACAACAGCTTTGCCTTGCCTGCCAATAGTGTAAGTACGTTGGTATTTGAAGACAATGCGACAGCAGTAGAAGAGGTATTGAACGCAACTAACCTTAAAATTTATCCTACTGTGGTAGAAAACAACAGGGTAAATATCGAGTACAGTGGTATTTCTGGATTAAAAAATATTTCTTTGATTACTGTAGATGGCAAAGTAGTTAAAAATATTACGTGCAATGCTTCCGAAACTTCCGTTGTGCTAAACACAGAAGGAGTTCAAAAAGGATTGTATATATTAAAAGTAAGTACCGAAACATCTGTAAAATCAGAGAAAATCACTATTCAATAAGTTATGTACTTACATTAATTTTATGGGAACGCTGTAATAATAGTGTTCCCTTTTTTAGCCTGCTAACTACCCATAAAAAAAACCGATGCCTTGCGACATCGGTTTTTTTTAATTTGGTATTGGGCAATATTACATCATGCCGCCCATGCCACCACCCATAGGAGGGTGACCAGCACCAGCACCTTTTTCTTCTGGCATATCTGCTACTACGCACTCTGTAGTCAATAGCAACGCAGCGATAGAGGCTGCATTTTCTAAAGCTAAACGAGTTACTTTTGTAGGGTCAATGATACCAGCAGCAAATAGGTTTTCGTATTTGTCTTCACGGGCATTGTAACCGAAGTCGTCTTTGCCTTCTTTTACTTTTTGAACTACTACTGAACCTTCCAACCCACAGTTAGAAACAATGGTTCTCAAAGGTGCTTCAATAGCAACTCTGATAATGTTGATACCAGTAGTTTGGTCTTCGTTATCGCCTTTCAAATTGTCTAGTGACCTAGATGCTCTAATCAAAGCAACACCGCCACCAGCTACAATACCTTCTTCTACTGCTGCTCTAGTAGCATGAAGTGCATCGTCCACACGGTCTTTTTTCTCTTTCATTTCTACTTCAGTGGCAGCACCTACGTAAAGAATAGCTACACCGCCCGACAATTTGGCTAGACGCTCTTGCAATTTTTCTTTATCGTAATCAGATGTTGTAGTTTCTATCTGAGCTTTGATTTGGTTGATTCTAGATTTAATATCATCTGGCTTACCAGCACCATTGATAATGATGGTATTGTCTTTGTCGATATTGATTTTGTCAGCAGTTCCTAGGTATTCTAGTGTAGCACCTTCTAATTTAAAGCCTCTTTCTTCAGAAATTACAGTACCACCAGTAAGTACGGCGATGTCTTCCAACATTGCTTTTCTTCTGTCGCCAAAGCCTGGGGCTTTCACTGCAGCGATTTTCAATGAACCACGGATTTTATTTACTACCAATGTAGCCAATGCTTCACCTTCTAAATCTTCTGCAATGATTAACAATGGGCGACCTGTTTGAACTACTTGCTCCAATATTGGAAGCAATTCTTTCATCGAAGATACTTTTTTGTCATAAATCAACACAAAAGGATTGTCCAATTCAGCTTCCATTTTATCAGCATTGGTTACAAAGTATGGAGACAAATAACCCCTGTCAAATTGCATACCTTCTACAGTTTTCACATCTGTTTCGGTACCTTTTGCTTCTTCCACAGTGATTACGCCATCTTTACCCACTTTGTCCATGGCATCGGCAATCATTTTACCAATAGTATTGTCATTATTGGCAGATATTGTTGCCACTTGCTCAATTTCGTTAGAGCTGCTGATTTTTTTAGATTGGGTTTTAAGGTTGGCCACGATAGCACTTACCGCTTTGTCAATACCTCTTTT
>JAAFID010000233.1 GCA_013297765.1 Cytophagales bacterium
CTTTACTATCAAGTGTGCCGATACAGTATTTACAGAATGCGTAAGTGCACCTTTCATAGAATAATAACCGCCATACTGACCATTAGAATTTCCTGGTGACCAATTGTTAAAATCGGTAAAAATTTCTTTTTGATTGGCTATATGCTCGCATGGGTTGATACCAGCCTCTAGTGCTGCGGCATAGACAATGGGCTTAAAGGTAGAGCCTACTTGGCGTTTGGTACTTTCTGTTACGTGATCGTATTGAAAATATTTATGATTTACCCCACCTACCCACGCCTTTACTTGACCTGTGCGGGGTTCCATAGCCATAAAGCCTGCACGCAAAAACCATAAATAGTATTTGATAGAATCTAAGGAACTCAAAAGCTTTTCTTGCTCGCCCCCGTAGGCAAATACATTCATGGTCGTTTTTTTTGCAAAGGCTACATTTATTTCTTTTTCTGTTAGGCCTTGCTTCTTCAACATTTTATACCGCTCGCTTCGGCGCATGGCAGCGGTTACCACCTGTGGGTAGCTTGCCCACGGAGTTTGTCTAGCCCAATGTGCGTAAAAAAGCCTTTGCAAGCTGGCCATGTGCTGTGTCACTGCTTGTTCGGCATACTTTTGAATTCTAGAATCTATGGTAGTATAAATTTTCAAACCATCGGTATATAGATTGTATTTTTGCCCATCTGCACGTGGATTTTTATCGCACCAATCTTGCAATTCTAGTCGCAAATGTTCTCTAAAATAAGGCGCTAAACCATCGCTGTGCGAGGTAGATTTAAAATTTAATTTGATTGGTTTTGCTTTCGCCTCCTCAGCCTCTACCTCAGTAATGTATTGGTATTTGACCATTTGCCCTATCACTACATTGCGTCGGCCTTTGGCTTTCTCTTCGTATTTTCTAGGGTTGTAGGTATTGGTTGCCTTCAACATGCCTACCAACAAGGCTGCTTGTTCTATGGTCAATTTCTTGGCCTGGGTATTAAAATATCTTCGTGATGCCGATTCCACACCGTACGCATTTTCCCCAAATGATACGGTGTTTAAGTATAAGGTGATGATTTCCTTTTTTGAAAAAATATCTTCTAAGCGCTGGGCAGTAATCGCCTCCTTTACTTTGTTAATAGGCATGGTGAGCAGCCAATACCTCTTTCTGGGAAATATGTTTTTTACTAACTGCTGACTCAGTGTACTGCCCCCACCAGCTTTTTCATCGCCCATCAAAACTGATTTGAAGATTACCCTCAGCATTCCTATTTTGTCTATGCCGCTGTGTTCGTAAAAGCGGGCATCTTCGGTTGCTATTAAGCCCTCAATCATATATTTGGATATGTCTTCGTAAGCAACATTGGTGCGGTCTTGTAAAAAATATTTCCCCAGCAACACGCCATCAGCACTGTATATTTCCGATGCGGTGTGGTTTTGTATTTCTCGTAATTGTTTTTCTGTTGGTACATCGCCTATTAATCCCCATGATATGGAGTAATAAAAGGCTACCAGAACTAATGCAAACATAGAAACGGCAATTATTGCAATAGTTACAATAGGTTTGCGAGCGGTATTTGTTGATTTTTTCTTAGCCAAAATTTTTTGATAATAGAGCCGTTCAATTGATTATAATTTCTCTATTTCTTCTTTCGATAAGCCTGTTATTTCCATAATAAACGCTACGTCCATACCCTTATCAATTAGTGCTCTGGCTACTTCGTTGTTTCTTTTAATCTCCCCTTCTAGTTTTGCAGTTTCTATAGCATAGTCGTAGGTGTTTTTTAAATCCCTAAATACTTTTAGACTGGCTTCATAGTTGTCCCATTCTGCTATAGTAAACTTTGCAAGTTCGGCTTTTTCAAAAGCTTGAAAGAAAATACCATCGGAAAATATGGCTGGAATGTCTTGAAAATCTTCCAAGTGCTGTATAAAATATAACCACTGGTCTAGCCTTGTTTTAAGCTCGGCTTCCAATAGTTTGAAATTGGGCATTTCTAGGTAAATATAGGTCAGCTTATCATAAAAGATTTTTCCATTTTGGTTTTTTAACTTAATGGTATGCACTACCTCACTGCGTTCTGGCTCGGTGTCATAATCGTCAAAAGTAAAATCTAAAATACCAATGCAATAGACGGCTTTCAAATTAAAAGCCCAATCGCCTCGCTCGGCCTGTTCTCTTATGGGAAAGGTGGAATAGTATATGGTTCTTTCTTTAAAAAAATTTTGCTTGGCTTTTTGCAGTTCTACTATAAATTTTTCTCCCTTTTCATTTTCACAATAAATATCGTAGATGGCTCTTCTGTCTACATCAGTTTGACCCAAGTGTTCTGTATTTTTAAATGTAAGGGCTACTATTTTGTTGGCTTGGGGCAATAGTGCATTCAAAAAGTCAATCAGCAATGGTTTACTTGCTTCTTCTCCAAAGATTTTTTTAAACCCAAAATCAGTAAATGGATTGATGTATTTTGCTTTCATGACATTCTGAAAATTTTAATCAATTTACGCATTTTACACTTGATTTTACTTCGCTTGATATTTCCTATCGCCGCTAACCTTATTCTAATTATATTTTTTCTAAATTTGACGAATGTTGAATATAAAAAATTAAACTAAAACCATAGTGAAAAATCTCTCCTTAATTCTCAATGCTGTACTTTTTTTATTGGTAGGCATATTGTTTTACCTGCATTTTCAAGGCAATAATAATGTGCCAGTGGCTGATTCCACGGCTGCATTTGAAAAAGAGGCGCCTGTAAATGCCCCAATTCCGCAATTTCATAACCTAGCTGCAACTTCGGGCAAGGTGGTATTTATCGATTACGATTCGCTGGTTCAGAATTATGATTTTTTCAAAAAAATCCAAAAGGAACTGGAATACAAATTGAAAAATTCGGAAGCGGAATTGATTTCTAAACAGAAAAAACTAGAAGAAGAATACCAAACCTACATGCAAGGTCAAGCCATGATGACCGAGCAACACCGTGCTACAAAAGAGGCACAGTTGCAAAAACAGAATGCAGAAATATTGCAATTGCGAGATGAAAAAGGCCGCCAGTTTGCAAACCAAGAGCAAGAATTGAATGAAAAATTGCTTACCAAATTGTATGTGTATTTTCAAAAAATGGCGAAGCAAAATAATTTTGCCTACATACTCACCTACAAACGTGGCGTACCTGGGGTCGTTTATGGAAGCGACAGCCTGGACATTACCAAACAAGTGGTGCAAGGGTTGAATGCCGAATACAAACAAAAATAATACGTAAACCATTTCTTGCTGATGAACAAATGGTTTAACAAATATGCCATTGTTATATTGTCTATTCTTATTGCCGATTTGCTGAGTCTGTATGCCTTAAATGTACTCAACCATTTTAGAGCCGACAGCCACCCCTATCAATCGGCAGCGATAACAATGGCAGTGGCGGTGGGCATATTTTACCCAACGTTGAAATTTTTAGAAAAACACCTTAAAAATTTCTCGGGCAAAATCATGAAACAAAGCACCAAAGTAGCGGGCAACCACTTGGTAGGGCGACTTCTAGGGTTTGTGTTTGCCTTGCTAGTGTTATGGATGGGATATACACATGCGATTTACAACAGCAACCCGTTTGTAGATGCAAAGAAATGGGTGGTAGAGAAATTTTAAAAACTAGGAAGTGGTTTCTATTTGAATGTAAAATTTCATAAAATAGACTAAATTATAAAAGAAAAAGCTAGTAAACGTAGCTGCATATAATTTTATTTCATGGACAACAATAAAATCAAAGCCCTAATATCGCTACTTGACGATGATGACAAGGAGGTGGTGGCACATGTGGAACAGGAAATCATTACGATTGGTGAGGCGATTATTCCTTTTTTAGAATCGGAGTGGGAAACCAATTTCAACCCCATTGTGCAGCGACGTATCGAAGATTTGATTCATTCATTGCA
>JAAFID010000234.1 GCA_013297765.1 Cytophagales bacterium
AACTGCAATTAAAAATTGAAAAAAAGTTAGTGTATTACCTTTTTCTGCAACTTTAGTTGTTACAATCCCTGTTGCTGGATTCACGCACCCAAACAGGGTTTTTCGTTCTCTTCTTCGTTGCTTTTGGCATATAAGAGGCTGCTTTCCCTTTTCTCCCCATGTGTAAGAAACTGTTGCGGTATTAGATAAACTAGCTTCATCCTGAAACAAGATAACGCTATTGAGTTCCCGTTCTTCTTGAAGTTTTTTTAAAACATCTACTTTATCTGCTCTATCTTTCGCTTCTGGATAAAATCCTTGCCCTTTCTGAAACGTCAATCCAATACTTTTTAAAATATTGTAAATCTGCGCCTTTCTATACTTAATTTTATAGTTTTTCTCTACCCAATCTATTAGTAATAAACCAGTCCAAGTTGCACTATATATAACCATGCTCTGAAGGGCTTGTATTCAAAAGTATGGTTTGATGTTGTTTTTTTTGCAATACACTTAATTTTGAGTTTCTACCTGGTTTTACTTTATCAATTAGCGCTTCGACACCGCCCTCATTGAGTTTGTTTACCCAGTTGCAAATGGACTTAAAGGATGTTTCATAATAATCTTGAAGGTCTTTGGGTTTTTTGCCCATAGAAACTTGGTAGCATGCGTAAAGCCTTACTCCTTGTTGAAACTTTTCATCTTTTTTTAATAAAGATTTTAATTCTGCCGATGTGTAATTCTTTATGGTTAATGGTGCTCTGCTCATAAAGTAAATATACTAATTTTATTTGTAAATATAAATTAGACTTTATATAACCATGTTCAAAACAAAAAGTCTTATCTCCATCGAATATACTTTTAGTAAAGTAACTCTATATCAATAGCATAATAGAGCTTACAATACTAAACCGCTAACAAGTTATTTAAAATCGTTATATTTGTTTTATGCGAATATTACAATTGGTTTCCCATATGACGACTTCTGAATTATCGATTAAGTTATCTAGCTGTGAAAATGCTTATCAAAGAAGTTATTGGCAGATTCTATTATCGGTATCCTTCAATCCTAACAAAAAAGCGCAAGAATATGCTTCATTTTTAGGATTATCCAAGAGTAAAATTTATAAAGTTGTACAGCTTTATAATAAACAAGGTGCAAATTTTGCAGACAATGTCCACTGGGGTGGCAGACGCTCTAAAACTTCCTACATGAGCTTTGAAGAAGAAAAGCAAATGATGGAGGAACTAAGAACGGAAGCCATAAAAGGCAAAATACTAGTAGCGAAACATCTACGAGAAATAGTGGAGAAAAAAATTGGCAGAAAAGTTTCTGACGATTACCTTTGGGATTTACTCAAACGACATAATTGGAAAAAAAAGATGCCTCGTCCTGAACATCCCAAACGAAGTAAATCAGCACAGGAAGACTTTAAAAAAAACTCCCCGAAATACTGGCAACCCACCGCATAAAGGAAGGTGATTCTAGGCCTTTAATGGTGTTTTTTGAAGATGAAACCGCTTTTGGTCGTATGAATCATGTGCGTAAATGCTGGGTACATCGACCCGATAGAGCCATTGTGAAAAAACAAGCTGTAAGAGAATATTTATATGCATTCACGACAGTGTGTCCACAAACAGGGGAAACATGTTCCATCATTTCACCCTTTTGCAATACGGATGCAATGAATGCACTTTTAATGGAAACAAGTGATGCTTTCTCTCATTATAGAATACTGATGATTATGGATTCAGCTGGCTGGCACACCACCAAAAAATTGAAAATCCCAGAAAATATAATGGTATTACCACTTCCTCCATACTCTCCTGAATTAAATCCTACCGAACATATCTGGGATTACATACGGGAACAAAAACAATTTAACAACTATACTTTTAATTCCCTTGACGATGTAGACAAACAATTGGGTATTGCACTATGCGATTTGAACAATGAAAAGGAGTACATGAAATCAATGTGTAATTTTGACTGGATAAATTCAGCTACTTGTTAGCGGTTTAGTATAAATTATTAATAAAAACAAAGACAATGTAAAATTATAGAGGTATCTTTTAGCCAAAATACTCTTGAGTAGATAAAATTAATGACTCTTACAGCTTGTTTTTTCACAATAGCTCTATCGGGTCGATATACCCAGCATTTACGCACGTGGTTGATACGACCAAAGGCGGCTTCATCTTCAAAAAACACCATTAAAGGCCTAGAATCGCCTTCCTTTATGCGGTGGGTTGTCAGTATTTCTAGGAGTTTTTTTAAGTCTTCCTGTACTGATTTAACTTAATCGATAATTCAGACGTCGTCATGTGGGAAACTAATTGTAATATTCGCATAAAACTAATATAACGATTTAAGTATATTATTAGCGGTTTAGAATAATAAAGCTATTAATCCCTTAAAGTGCCCAGAAGGGGACTCGAACCCCTATACCTTGCGGAATACGCCCCTCAAACGTACGTGTCTACCAGTTTCACCACCTGGGCATTTCATTAATCTAAAAGTGTCATTATAAAAAAGGAGACTAAAATAAATATAAAATCTATTTTAGTCTCCTTTCGCTTATCCTAAATAAGGCTTTAGTGCTTTACTTCTAGAAGTATGCCTTAACCTTCTTATGGCTTTCTCCTTAATTTGTCTTACACGCTCTCTGGTCAAGTTAAATTTTTCACCAATCTCTTCCAATGTCATAGAATGTTCGCCATTCAAACCAAAATAAAGTGTGATAACATCTGCTTCACGTTGTGTTAAAGTAGATAAGGCACGCTGCACTTCTTTGCGAAGTGAATCGTTCATTAGGTTGGAATCTGGGGTATCTTCACCATCATTTTCTAATACATCTAGCAAGCTATTTTCCTCGCCTTGCACAAATGGAGCATCCATAGATACATGGCGACCAGATATTTTAAGCGTATCTACAACCTCAGAGGTAGAAACTTCCAAAACCTCAGCTAATTCATCTGGCGAGGGCTCTCTTTCAAATTTCTGCTCTAGTTCAGAGAATGTTTTTGAAATTTTATTTAAGGAACCTACTCTATTTAACGGCAACCGTACAATTCGAGATTGCTCTGCCAAAGCCTGCAATATGGATTGCCTAATCCACCACACTGCATAAGAAATAAATTTAAAACCTCTAGTTTCGTCAAAACGTTGTGCTGCTTTTATCAATCCTAGGTTTCCTTCATTTATCAAATCTCCCAATGAGAGTCCTTGGTTTTGGTATTGCTTAGCTACAGAAACCACAAATCTCAAATTTGCTTTAGTCAATTTTTCTAATGCCAATTGATCACCCTCTCTTATTCTTTTTGCGAGTGTTACCTCTTCATCTGGGGTTAAAAGATCAACCTTTCCTATTTCTTGCAAATACTTGTCTAGAGATTGACTCTCACGATTGGTAATTTGCTTACTTATTTTTAACTGTCTCATTTAAGTTTCTTGCTTTAGATAAATAATCTGTTCCCACGTAACGATATTATGATAGAAATGTTTTCTACCAAAAACCAGTACTTAAGCGTTGTTTGAAACTTCTGTCTTCTCTGGCTTCGGCAAAAGTACCTTTCTCGACAAACGATATTTACCTGTTTTTTTATCTACTTCTATCAGTTTCACTTTGATTTCTTCACCTACTTCTAGTACACCGTCCATGGTTTCTACTCTTTCCCACTTAATTTCAGAGATGTGTAGCAATCCATCTTTTCCTGGCATAAATTCTACAAATGCACCAAATGGCATGATAGATTTTACTTTACCTTCATACACTCCATCTACTTCAGGTATGGCAACTATGCTTTTAATCCAATTTACAGCTTTATCGAGCGACTCTTTGTTTGTGGCAAATACATTAACCTTGCCACCATCTTCCACTTCTTCAATAATAACAGTAGCACCACTTA
>JAAFID010000235.1 GCA_013297765.1 Cytophagales bacterium
TGCGGTCCCATGGTCAGTACCATAGCTCTCATTAGATGTGGGTCTGCGTCCAAACTCCGAGAAGGTAGCCGTAAGCACTTTGTTTTCTATTCCCAAGCCTTTCAAATCATCTTGAAAGGCTTTCATGGCAGAGGAAATGTGAAACAACAAGGCTGCATGTGCACCTAGCGAAGTGTCGGTTTTCTCTACTTGATTTTCGTGGTTGTCAAAACCTGTAATGCGTGCAAGAAATACTTTTGTTTGGCAACCGCCGCTTAGCAATCGAGCGATGAGTTTTAGCTGTGGTGCAAGTTCGTTGTTCAAGGCACCTTTGGGGGCATTTGAAGGATACTTGCTAGGATATACCACAGATGCAGTATTAGAACCCTTGTCAAAAACTGTTTTTAATCTACCTGCATATTGATCAGATTTTTGCTCCATCTGAGCTATGTAATCCAATTCAAAATTGTAATAAGTATCCTTTAATTCTGGGGGCAATTCAGAGTTCCTTACCTCTGTAATAAGGTTAAAAAACTGTTCAGGATTATCTATAGAAATGGACATGGGCATTTTCCCGTTGTGAAACGCAAGCGATACATCTCTACCCAGTTCTATCGCCAAGGGGTCAGGGTTGGCATCAGATGGATATGCTTTGGGGTAACCAGGATAAGTATCATCAAGATACCTCCCCATCCAGCCAGAGCCTAGGTACTGATTAGCGTCTGAGCCTGTATGCCAAATATCTCTGCTTCTAAAATGCGACATATTCAAGTTTTGATACGCCACACTTTGAACTATAGAAACCTTCCCTTGGTCATAGAGCGATTTAATTCCCGTCATGTCGGGGTGCAAACCCACCTGTTTTGTTTTTGTAAGGGTGCTGTCTAGATTGATGAATTTTCTAGTTCCCTTATCACTTATGGCAATATTTTGCCTCATGTTGTAATATCCAGTATATTGCTCAACAGGTATCAAAGTATTTAACCCATCATTGCCACCATGAAGTTGAATCAGTACTATTACTTTGTCGTTAGTAGCACCAGCGGCAATTTGGGTTAGGAAATTTTCCCTGCCCAGGGCCGTCATGGGAATGCCACCAAGCATAAACGGTGCTGCAAAGGCGGGCATGGCACGAAGAAATTCTCTTCTCTTCATCATCGTATTGGGTTAAAATAATTTCAATAATTAAGACTACATTAATTGGTATTCGGGCGATTTTAGTAAGTGCCAAAAGAAAATTTCCAGCATTTCTCTTACTACTTTATCGTCGCCACTAGTGATATAATCGCTCCACTCGGCAGTCCACTCTAGGTCGGGCTGCTTGTCTAGCAATTTATCTTTAAAGAAATTTTTACGTTCGGTGGTGATTGGTTCTGGCAGCAATAGTTCTACCGCCTGTGTAACAAATGAAGCGGTATCACTGATGTCGCCTGCAAATGCTCCTGAGTTTTTTACAAAATCGACTACATCTAGTCTGTAGCCCAAATCAGTCATCCCATCTTTGCCCAACATTAGTGTTTTTGGAAATAGATATCTTTCGGCCAAATAGTTGGCACTGATCCATGCCCTGTGGTAAAATGGAAAAGCATGGTACGCCTCGTAGCCTGCTACATCCAATGGCTCATAAAGGTCTAGCCCTTGTTTGTCGAGCGATTTAGCAACAAATCGCAATCCTTCTACATTGGAATAATTGATATTGAAAAGCCTCATAATGCCCACCGACAAATCTAGCGGCGATTTGATGATGGCACCATCGGTGCGGTCTTCGGTGGTGGTGGCAGGGCTATCTTGAAAGAAAAAATGTTGGCTTTTGAACAATTGCTCAAAAACTGGTTTCAGTTCAAAATTGTTGGCTTTAAGTGTAGCAGCCATTGGAGCAATAATATTGGTCTCTACATAATCATTTAAAAGGTAGCCTTCATCAGGATTTGCAGGGTTTTTAAGGCGATTGGGTGTATTGTAATACACAAAGAAACGGTATATTTTGCGACAAATATTTTTAGCAGTTTCGGGCTGTTCAAATATCATGTTGATGAGTTGGTCAACCTCATCTAGAACATCAGCTTCGCTTGCAGAACTTCCTACTTTTGCCCTTGGGGCTATTTGTCTATTGCCAAATCTGGCACTGAATATTTTGGGATTCACGTCGTGTTGCGACGATAGCCCAGCAGGCGTTAGTTTTACTTTACCACGGGGTATGCCCGTTATAGGGTCGATAGTGTTGTAGGTAAGGTCGGTATCGAAACCAGAAAGTACCCTTGCGGCTGCTTTTATATCGTCTTCGGTATAGTTTCCGTAGTCGTTTGTGCCTAGTGTTTCGGGAGCAGGGTAGTATTTGCCTATGGTGTACAATTCAAGCAATTCTCTAGCATAGTTTTCATTGGGGCTACCTTTTACATTAGAGCTTCCGCTTAGTAACATTAACATAGCGTTATCTAAACTAATGGCTCTAGCTAGTATTTTTATGTTTCCCAAAGCATATTTTCTTAATAATTTGTTTTGATAATATACTGCAGTATGTCTTTCAAAAACAGAAAATATACACGTAAAATGGCTGTGCAAAAAGAAGGTTAGTTTTTCATTGGCATTGCTGCTCGACTTTATCATTCGGTTAAGCCACCATGCCTTAAAGCTGGCGATTTTGTCTCCCTCGTCAATTTTTTGATTGGCCAATGGCTTAGCCACAAGCCAAGAAAGCTCGGCATCGGTTTCAGTGGGTGCAACCACTGGGGCAAACAATTGGGTAATGGCTTGGTCAATATTTTTGGTGGCAAACTCGTCCACCATACCCTTGGTAGGGCCAAATGTAAGGCGGCGTAGCAAGTGAGCCGCAGCTTTTTTTCCTAATGCCCCAGAAATAGGGTCGATAGCAGCCATATAAAATTATTTTTTAATGAACACAAACGGATAAATCGTAAAATAGATTAGCTAAAAGTTAGATAGCATTTAAGTTAAAATTAATTTTGGTATTATCATAAGATTGGTTTTAATTTTTTTGAGGGGGTATGGAGAAATGGGAATACATTCGCCTTTCAACAAAGCTAAAAGTATGCTACGATGAATTACTAGCTAACTTATTGGATAAAGGAATACTTCTTAAATTCTTTAAGCTTATATTTTTTCATTTGTTTGTTTAAGATAAATGGCACTTTTTAAAAACATATCATTTAATTTTTATATTTTACAATTTAATTTAACCATCTATATATGAAAGTATTTTTATTCTTTTCAATCTTTTTAATGTCCTTAAATGGGCAGTCACAATATATCAATCGTCAACTCAATAATTCTCAAAAATCTATAGGTCAAGAGGTTATTTATGCTCAGAATAATTCATGGATTGTTGCAAGTGAATCAGATAGAAAATTAAATTTTTCTAAAATAGATAATGCTGGAAATAATCTTTGGAATAAAACGATAGATATTAAGAATACAGGAAGTTATACTTTAGCTAAGCCATTATTAAGAGCCAACGGTAATTATGTATTTGCTGGAGTAGCACAATCTACTTGCGACATTGCGATACACGTAATGTTTGTCGTAGAACTTTCTAATCAAGGTGAAATAATAATGCAAGCAGAGCATTCAGTAAATTATTCTAATTCTGTTTTTGCATTTGAAGATTTATATCAAGATTTGGTAGTCATACAAGAGAACAAAATATTTACTGTTACTAATAAGGAAATAGTTCTAAAAAAAGAATTTGCAAATTACTACTTTACTGAAGTTGTACAAAAAAATGGATATCTCTATTATGGAAAATCACTTAATGATATAGTTCAATTTGACAAAGAGGGGGAAATAATAGCTAATAGAAAGGTTACTAGTCCTTCCAACTTATTTGTATTCAATAATACTGTAGTTTATTTAACTAACAAGTATATGTATAGCTATGATGACGAATC
>JAAFID010000236.1 GCA_013297765.1 Cytophagales bacterium
ATTACACAATAAATATCACCATATTCTTCAGTTTGATTTTCCTTGGCTTGTCGTTTCTGTTCCTTTTTTCTATCAATGGCATACTTCACCACAGAGGATGGGCTAGAATCAGCACCTCCATCAACCTCAATATCCACAGGGCTAAGGCGAAGGTCTCTAATTTTGCTACGAAGGTAAAATACAGAAGATTTAGAATCCTCACATACTATTAATATGGGTTTTGGAACTTCCTTAAAATTGGTTTTTCGATTGGTTATTCTCATTTGATAATTTATAAAATATGAGGAATACCACCATACACACCTTGTAGATAGGAGTTTTCTAAAATTTTGCCTTTCTTGATATTGTAATCTGACAAAGGATATAATTTTGAATTACCCAATTTGTCTCTATCTACAATCCATATTTGGTCTCGCCTGAAAAGCTCTGGATTCATTAGATTGGTGTCATGTGTTGTAAATATTAACTGAGCATTATTAACATTTTTGGAATGAAATTCTGAAATTAAATGTTTAGACAACAGCGTATGCATGCTGTTTCCTAACTCGTCTATTAGCAACACCTTTCCAGTTTTTAAAACATCAATCCATACGCCTATCCAAGCTATAAATCGATTTGTTCCAGCCGATTCTTGCGAGGTTAAATCAAAGGCAGTTAAAATCTCTTCGCCTGCTGTATTTCTTCCTTTGTGAAATGTTGTGGCTTTCAGTCCTGCAATGCTTTCTTCCACTAAAATATCTTCAATTGTAAAATCAGCTTCTTGCAGCCATTTTAATATTGTTTCTTTATGATTAGGGTTTTCTAAAATATATTTAAGGGTATAATCGGGATTCAAGTTTCCAGGAGAGTCGCTATTTATTGTCCATACAATATTAAATTTAAACCAATTCAAAACCTTTATTGCCACTGGCAACTCTGTCTGTGAGCCTATTGTTAAAAACAATGTTTTTGAGTTGGTAATGTCTTTTACCGTTTCTTTTTTACCAGTGAAAAGTGAACTAAAATTCCAATCATACACATTGGTTACTGTATTATATTTTCTAATAAAATGTTGAATTGGTTTTTGTGACCTGTATTCTAATAGCCGTTCTTCTAAAATTTGATTTTGGTTGAATGCAAAAGAATATTCAAACTGTATGCCTTCAATCAATATTCCATAAACATAGTAGGTAAATAATGATTCGTTTTTTTCATTCGTTAAATTATGAAAAAAGGGCATTTGCTGAAACGACTTACTATCTATAAAGCTATTCTGAATTAAAACTACTCCGTTCGTTATTGCTTTGAGTAAATTGCTTTTCCCAGAAGCATTTGCCCCATATATAACAGAGGTCTTGAGGGTTTTAATTTTATATTTTTCTACATTAATTGTATTTTCCAAATGGTCGGTATATGCACCAGCCACCATAGAAAACGTAACCTCATCTTGATAAGAAAAATTATTAAAGGTTTTAAAATATAATAACATATAAACAATTTATTATTTCAAATATCGCAATTATTTTCCGATTTTGTGCATAAAAAATAATTATAACCTAGTTATAAATGATAAAATTCCCTACCTCCCTTGCTCTTCTAAAAAATCAACAAGCAACGAATACACTTGCTTGTATTTGGTCAATGGCAAGGTGCGTGGCACATCTAGCACATCGTGGTAATGGCTTACGCCGCCTAGGGTATAAAAGAAAAATGCTGGGACACCTTTCTCTGAAAACCAGTAGTGATCAGAGTTGGCAGCTTTGCCACGCTTTTTGATGGCAGGCAAATAATTGTGTTGCGTGTTTATTTTCTGTAACAGCTCAAACTGGCTGGTGTGCACAGCACCATTGACCACCATCAAGCCATCGTCGCCTGTACCTAGCAAATCGAGGTTTATAAGAAACTTAATTTTTTGCAAATCCACCAAGGGATGCTCTACAAAGTAATGCGACCCAATCAAGCCAGCCTCTTCTGCACCAAAAGCAATGAACACAATATTGTATTTGGGTTGGTTGCCTTGGCGTTTAAAATACGACATCAATTCTATCAGCATACTTACACCACTGGCATTGTCGTTGGCACCAGCAAAATAGGCATCCTTGCCCAATCGACCCAAATGGTCGTAGTGTGCCGTTACAAAAAAACAACTATCGCTACCCGACCAGCCTCGTATCATGCCCATCACGTTTTGAGAAACGTAGTTGGGTTTTAATATAGGATTTATTTCAATAGCTATTTTCTTTGGCAATGCCGCTATAAAACTGGGCAATACCTGAATCCAAGGGTTTTGAAACTGTTCATCGGCTAGGCTTGCAGTGAGTTTTTTATCTACCACTTCTATAACACAACCAGCATTGGTCAGTATGTTTTGCAATGCCTCTGGCAGTTTTTTAATGCGAGGCCAGTCTTTGGCAAAAAATACTAGTGCTTTTTTGGTAAAATTTTGTTTGAAAAAAGAAGTTGTCGCCGCAGCATTGGAAAAAATATTGGTATCCAATAATATAGTTTTAAACTCGCCACTTCCCTTGCCACAAGAGGGGTGCAATATATAATCTACCCCAGCAATGTATTTCTTTTTTTTTGATTTTACCGTTATGGCATTTTCAAATGTGTTAATGCTGTAGCTGAATGGTTGAAAATAGGAACTGTCTTCAGCCATCGGTTTCAATTCAAATTTTTGGAAATACTTTTTTATAAACTCCGCCGCCACCTTATCGCCACTGTTGGCAGCACCACGACCATGCATACCTGCAGCACAGAGGGTATCTAAATTATAATAAACACGGGCCATATTTTGGGCATTGGCATTGCTCAAAGCTATAAGCAACAACAATAAGAAAATTTTATTCATCAGCTTGTTTTTTGTACCAATTCAGA
Source organism: Cytophagales bacterium (assembly GCA_013297765.1). Classification (GTDB taxonomy): domain Bacteria; phylum Bacteroidota; class Bacteroidia; order Cytophagales; family Cytophagaceae; genus REBA01. Next base: position 2,857 of record JAAFID010000236.1, read on the forward strand.
AGCAATATCGGTTTTCCTATGTCAATTTTCTACGCAATTAACCGCTATCTTTGTTGGCCTATGTTTATAGAGAAAATTTATTTACAAAATTTTAAAAATCATACCGACCTAGAGTTGAGATTTTCGCACAAAATCAACTTTATAGCAGGGCTCAATGGCAGTGGCAAAACCAATCTGCTCGATGCCATTCACTACATTTCTCTTACCAAAAGTGCCTTCAATAGCCAAGATGCCCTTAGCATCAAAGACAACCTCGACTTTTATGCCATTCAGGCTTGGATTAAATCGCACGACGACCAGCATTACCAAGTGCTGTGTAGCCAATCTCGTGGGCAGAAAAAAAACATCAAAGTAAACAAGCAAAATTACGAACGCATACATGAACACATAGGTCGATTTCCCTTGGTAATGATTACGCCATTCGACAACGACCTAGTACGAGAAGGCAGCGAAGGAAGACGTAAATTCTTTGACACCATGATTTCGCAGGTAGATCAAAATTATTTGACCCTATTGATGAAGTACAATCATTATTTGAAACAAAGAAATGGTTTGCTGAAATTATGTGCCGACCAATCTCGTACCGACTATGCTTTAATAGCCATTTACGACCAAGAATTATTGACTATTGGGCAAGGAATATATGAGGTTAGGCAAAAATTTATAGAAGAATTTAAACCTGTTTTTCAGCACTATTATCAATTGATTGCACAAGAAAAAGAGACGCCGTCATTTGAATACCAAAGCCAACTGGCACTAGGCGATTATGAAATAAAATACAAAGCTGCCCTGCAAAAAGATTTGATACTCCAACGCACCACTATGGGAGTTCACAAAGATGATTTTATATTTACATTAAATGCACTACCACTTAAAACCCACGGCTCGCAAGGGCAGCAGAAGTCTTATGTGATTGCTTTGAAGTTGGCCAATTAT
>JAAFID010000237.1 GCA_013297765.1 Cytophagales bacterium
AGCAAGCAGACGCTCAAAGGTTATTTCACCTATTGACGACCAATGTAGCCAAATTATTAAAGTCAGCATCTAACCTACTCATTGTATCTTTTGTATTTAAAATCGAACGCTCATTTCCTTACTCATTGGCGAACTACCGCCATCGGTATAGCTGGCTTTTAGTATATATTTGTATGTTGTGCCTATTTTTATGGCTTTGTCTTGGTAAAATTTATTTTCGGCAGATAGGGTTTTGTACAATCGAAAAGAACCGTTTTCTTCTGCCCTGTAAAGGAGTATGCGGCTAACCCCTGAATAGGCGTACTGCCAACTAATTACTATTGCTCTGGTTACCCTGTCTGCCTGTGCTGTCGCCTTTTCTATATTTGGTTTTTTAAAATTATCAAACCGCTTGGCTACAGCAGGCTGCACAGCTACTGATGTATTTCCACTTAGGTCTTTAGCCTCTATTGTGTAGTAGAATATTGTTTTTACATCACTTCCCTTGTCAATGTATTGGTGCGTTTTGTTGGTGCTATCGTGGTCGGCTACCCTTACCCACTGGTCACTTCCCTCAGCTTTTCTTAGTAGGGTATGTTTCACCACATCTTTGCTGGAACTTGGCAGATATTGGATAACCACGGCCGAATCTATGGAATTACAATTGCTAATTACGGGGCGTGCAGGAGCCACAGTATCTGGACGTGCTAACCCCAAAATACTACTAAATGGAGAGATGTTGAAATGATGGTCTAAGGCAACTATCTTGAAATAGACTTTTTCTGAAAGGGTATGAAGCGATATTTTATAAGTAAATACAGTATCTTTAGCAGGGGTGGACGTAACCTGAGAAAACTCTTCCGCCAAACTATTGGCCATGTAAACCCTGTAGCCTTCAATGTCTGCTTCTGGCGAACGTTTCCATGAAAGGCTTACCAATCCTAAGGTGTCTATTTTTCCTTTTAAATTACTAGGTGCGGCTGGCGGTAGGGAATCCTTGAGCTGTACCAAATAGGGAGCAGAGGGATATTCATTGCCCTGTGCATCTATTGCTTTTATGCCATAGTAGCCCGAAGTCTGTAATTTATCCAGCACCCATTCTCTTTTATCGGGAGGGATAAGCTTGCCCATATTTTGTAAAGGCAAAGCCAATGAACTGGCAGTAGCGAGTTGGAAGCCTGCAATTTTATCGTTCATTTCTTTTGGAAATTCCCATTTCAAGATAGCTTGTGCGTTGTTGATTATTTTCACAGCAGTAATCGTGGGTAGTGCTTTAGGTTTTGCTATTCCTTTGCCTTTTACTATTGCTGATGGTGGCCCTAGTTCTCCAAAATAACTTTTACCTCTTATTCTGTACGAGTAATTTTTATTGTTTTCGGGTAGCGAATCCATCATAAAAATTTTATCGTTCCTTTGTGACGCCCTAGGGGTAGAGGTGAGGTATGGTTCTTCATTCAGTCTTTCAAAACTTGCTCCATCGTTGCTAGACCTCTCTATGTAGTAACTAGAATAAATATCTTGATAAATATTGTCCCAAGAAAGCATGGCTACCTTATCTCCAAACTCGGCAATAACATGAAGTGGGGCGGGCAATACCTGCAATTTGCCCGCATCTACAAATACAAATCCCGTGTCTATGTTCATGATGGTTTTAGGCACTAGGGTATATACTTTGTAGAGGTATCTTTCCCCAGAAAAAATAAATTTATCCGACAGTTTTAAACCCATTTTATTGGCAACATCCAAAGATTGGTCGGCACAGAACATGGCAAAAGAGAATCTTGTTTCTTGCTCTTGTACTTGGTTTACGATGTCCAATGCCTGACCGCCTTTTACATTCATGTCAAATGTTTTTCCATAAAGTGCTTGAGCAGCTATAGCCGCATATTTATCTTTTTTTGCAATCTCTTCCCAAGCCGAGAGTGGCTGTGGTTTCACAGGTTCTTGGGTGATTTTAATAATAATGGGTTTCGACAATACTTTGCCCTTCTGTACCAAGGTGTACCGCTCTACCATATACCCATATTGATTGGCATATTTCCAAGCGATATGTTGGTTGGTACCCCATCTTAAAACGATGTTGTTTTTCTGCACACAGGCTATCACTTTTACGCTTGGTCGGATGGCGGAATCTTGCTGTGCAAAGCAGTGAAAGCAGGTGCAACAAGCCATTACTAGCCCAATGCTTATTTTTATTATTTGTAATTTCATTAGGGCTTTGTAATCATCAATTCTTTTTCAGAAGTAATTTGGGTACTGCCTGGCAATACATAACGTACTTTAAATTTGTATTTGCCACTACTTAAAATGGGGTAATAGGAAGTAATTAAATCGGAAAGCGATGTAGATTTATTCCCATTGGCAACTGCTGTAGCTGCCTTTTGCCTTAGCTCTGAATAATCTTTATAGGTAATGTATGACAGATTGTAAATGAATGCTGCGTAGGTAGCCAATGGATTGATGCCATTGTTCGCAACATCTTCTGAGCTTAATATTTTATTATTTGGATTCTGGCGTATGTAAATTGCTTTGGTAGGTTGAATGCCCAGTTCATCTGTATTACGCCAAGTGATGTAATGACTACCTGCCAAGGGATATTCTTTGTACAGTAGCGGAAATATTTCTTTGGTGTACCATTTATTGTCTGGTATGGCTTCGTATTGTATCAATGGTTTGCTGTTTTCAGAACCCTGCAATTCATGCAGGTCAAAATATTCTGTAGTAGTCATATTGGTTCCTAGTTCATTTACCCCTGTCATGATATCCCATATCCAGCCTGGGCCACATTGCAAGGCATTCAGTTTTGCATTAAAAGTGCTGAACGAACTGGTTTTTATATTGGAAGCAAATAGAGCCTTTTCGTTCAAAAGACTAAGAGAGCCTTCTATATCTTTGGTGGTTATTTTGCTGTCTGCTCCCCCTTGAGATACGTTTTTCACATTGGCATCTATCTTGGCATTTTCGGCAATAGGTACATTGAGCAACTGAAAGCTGTACACGTTATTATTTACTAAGGTAGAGGGTATGTTGAAGGTGATTCTTCTATCTCCAGTATTGTATTTAAAATCAAATTCATGCTTCTGACCCTCGTGCTGAAATCTACCTACCTGTTTCCATTCGGTCGATGGTGGAAATAAATACGTTTGCCCTTGGCGTAGCTGTAGGTAGCCGTTCGGTGATTCTTGTTGGTGAAAATTAAATTGATTGAGGGCAGGATAGCTGTACAATACGTTGCTCTCGGGAATATAATCTGGTGCTTCGCCTGTTTCAAAGCTGGTTTCTATGGCTTCGGCTATGGGCTTGTTGTTTACCACTACCGTTTGCCATTTCCCAGCAACCAATTCCTCAAAGTGAACTTTTACCGATAGCTTTATCAGTTTTTTGGGTGGCAATATTTCGAAAGATTCGAATACCACAACATCCTTATTGGCATTCCAAGTCAGTTTCCCAGGAATATCTTGCCCTGCATCGCTTGCTTTGAAATAATCAAGTGCGGCACGGAAAGATTTCTTTTGGTCATCTATGTCTATTAGTTCAAATATTTTGGTAATGGGAATATTAAAGGCCGATTGAGGGGCACTGAATACGTTTACATTTTTCTCGTTGGCTGCTGGCGAGGTTTCTGCAAGAATTTTGATACCGCTTACCGCACTGCCTCCTTCTATTTTGCATTGCTCGCCTATGGTCATTTGGAATTTACATTGCCCACTAACCAAGCCTCCTAAAATAGAATAATATCCACCTACCGTAC
>JAAFID010000238.1 GCA_013297765.1 Cytophagales bacterium
GGATGTGTACTATCTTGGCAATTATATAAATGGTGCATCAATTTTTACATTGCTCAAATTGAGTATGATTTTCTAATCTATATGTCGCTATACACCTCTTCGCCAGGGGTAAATTTGAATTCACTTCGCAGGGTTTTGTCCATTCTTTTCTTTTGTCTTATATGGTGTCGCATGTGCATTTCTATCAGCTTTAGCCACTCTATAGCGTTGAGCATGCCTAGGGTCGGGTGCATGGTTTTATAATCTAGCTTTGCCTCGCCAGCTTCTTTCGATGCACGGTGTACTACTTTGAGAAATTTATAAAATTCGTCTTTAAACTGCAATGGGTTTTCGGGCTGTGTGGGCAAGTACACACTGGCTGGCCTTCCTTTGATGCGCATATTTGGGAAGCTGCCCAAGAAAAATAGTACTTTAGCAAAGAATTTCTTTTCACCTACGGTACTGCCATTTTCTCGAAGCACACAATCGTTGAGATGTTTTAAGTGAAACTGATACGTGCCATGTACTAAGTGGTCGTATATTTGACCTACTGTCCAGCCTTCACCTTTTACCTTTTCTTTGAACTGATTTTTGCCATAGTAGTCTAGTTCGCCAATCCAATACTTAGAAGTGGTAATAATGGCTTTGTAAATTTTTTCTGCAATTATTTTTTGATCTTGTGCACTGCTCATGAAAATATCGTAAGGTCAATTACGCTGTAAGTTATCACTTTTTAAAATTATATCTAGCAATAAATGAATGTTAAAAATGTCTTTTTGGCTATCAATAGTACATGTGTTGTAGCTATATATTACTGTACAGGTTTGCTTTCAAATTTTTGTCTTATCACTTCTACAACAGGGGGAAGTATTGATAATACTATGATGGCAATGATTACTGTTTCAAAATTTTTCTGCACAAATTCCAATTGCCCAAAATAGTAGCCCAAAAGTGTAAGGCCTGCTACCCAAACTGCCCCACCTACTATATTGTATGCTAAAAATTTACGATAATCCATATTGCCTATGCCAGCAACAAAAGGTGCAAAAGTACGCACTATGGGTATAAAGCGAGCAAAAATGATGGTTTTTCCGCCATGCTTTTCATAAAATACTTGTGTCTTTTCTAGGTGAGCTCTTTTAATCAATTTATAATCACGGCTAAACACTTTAGGTCCTAGGTATTTACCAATCATATAATTGAGTGTATCGCCCAATACGGCTGCGATAAACAGTAGTATGATAAGGTAATAAATATTAAGCGACCCTTTGAAAGCAAATGTACCAGCGGCAAATAGAAGTGAATCGCCTGGTAAAAGCGGCATAATGACCAAACCTGTCTCTACAAAAATAATGAGAAATAAAATTAGATAAGTTGCAAAGCCATATTGCAGTATAATATCATTCAAGTACCGATCTATATGCAATATAAAATCGAGCAATTCTTTAAAGTAGTGCATAAAAATAGGTGATGATAAAAATTATTTGTCTAGAAAAAAATCGAAGGTGTCGCTGCGTAACCCTAGTCTTAGGGTTTCTAGGGGAACTATTTCGGCAGGCGATATATTGCCAAGATTTACATCGTTGCCTAACAATTTAATAAACCAAACTTGCTGCTCCTTTTGTGGTGCTTCCCAGATAATTTTTTCAGAAGGAATTTTGGTCAATATTTCCTCTACTAAGCCTGAACGTACCTCGCCTGTAGATCTAAACAAGCCAACAGTACCGCCCTCTCTAGCCTCGCCTATTACTTTCCATGCACCTGCATCTAGCTCTTTTTGCATCAATTCAATCCATTTGTAAGGAGGTATTATTTTCAAAATATCTTTAGACCCTACTTCTGATAACACAGTCACATGCTTTGCCAATTGGTGAATATATTCGCATTTTTGATCATGGTCAAGTGTTATAGAGCCATCGGAGACCTCGGCATAATTCAATTTATATTTTTCGATTAGTTTTAAATAATCGTTGAATTGATTACGGATAATGAAAGCCTCGAACAGTGTACCACCAAAGTAAACAGGAATGTTGTGCTCTTTATATAAATCTAATTTGCGTGATAGATTCTTAGTAATGAATGAAGTAGACCAGCCCAGTTTCACAATATCAATAAAATCTTCGCCTATTTCTAGCATATCTTCAGCTTGGCGAGTACTTAGGCCTTTGTCCATCACCATGGTATAGCCAGCTTTTCTGGGCTTGGTGGTACGGGCTGGCAGTTGTGTCAATAAAAAATCGTTGTACATGATGCTAATCTTATTTTCTGTATTGTTCTATTATTTTGTATAAAGCTTTTTGGGTTTCCAAATTAGGAAAAAATTCAAACATCACCGTATGTTTGTCAAAATCGAGTACTAATCCATTCTCTAAATAGGTAAATGCTTCTTTGTATTTTCCTGCATGAATAAGGTAGGCTGCGGTGCGGTAATATAGCTCTGCATCGTCTGGGATATCGTCGAGCCCACTAAGAATAAGGTCTACTGCTTTTTCTTCGTCGCCTTGCTCGTGGTGTACAAACGACCAGTTGAGCCACAAAATAGGGTCATGCGGATTGAGGCAGCTTGCCTCTTCGTAAGCCTCTAGGCACGACATGATGTTGCCAATTTTATACTCTGCCTCGGCCAAATCAAACCAAAAGAAGTAATTTTCTTTTTCTAATTTGATTGCTTTTTTGTAAAAATGTATAGACTCGTAGGCTTTGTTTTGCTTGTACAAACACTTTCCTATGGCATGCCAAGCATCAGCGTATGTACTGTCTATTTTAATTGCTTTTCTATAGTTTTCAATAGCCTTTGGGTAAGCATCTAACCGCTCGTGGCAAAGGCCAATATTGAAATAAATCTCTGGGTCGGGGTCTTCAAAATCTTGGGTGTTTTCAAAATTGTCTATCGCTTTTTGATACTCTTGTAAAGCGATGTAGCAATTGCCAATATTGTAGTAAGCCGATGAAAATTCATCGTTAATAGCAACTGCAAACTCATAAGCCCAAATTGATTTTTCTATTTCACCCAATTTGAAATATACAATGCCTAGGTTGTACCAAGCCACATCTGAGTAGGGATCGTTATCAATAAATTTTTGATAATAATCGACGCTTTCATCCAGCTTGCCCAGTATATCTAGGCAGTAGGCCATTTCGTAAATTGCATCTTCATTATTTAGGTCTTCTTGAAGGCATTTTTTATAATTGTCGATGGCCTCTTCAAAATTTCCCCATTCTTGATAGGTATTGCCTAGTGCAAAAAACAAATTGTCTCGCTCATCCGACCAATCCAATGCCCCAAAAAGCATGGTAATGGCCTCGTGGTAGAGTTCTTTTTTTGAAAAAATATTTGCTCGAAGCAGTATGGTTTCTACCTCACCTGGCTGTATGTTGTTGGCATCGTCTAGCACGTCTAGGGCTTCATCTAGCTTATCTTTTTGTATCAGTATTTGTGCTTTCAAAACCGTAAGTTCATAAGAATACGGATATTGATTGATAGCAAGTTGACAGGCTTTGTTGGCCTTGTTTACTTTGCCATCGTCTAAAAAATAATTGATAATAAATTCATAAGTAGCCAAATCAAAAAAGGCATTGTCACCATTTTTTAGCATTTCTTCAAATTTACGAATGGTATTTTTGCCTTGTGCTCTGTTGTTATTTTTTGCCATTAATTTTATTTACGGTTCAC
>JAAFID010000239.1 GCA_013297765.1 Cytophagales bacterium
TTAAAAGCAATGCTATCAAACAACATTCCCGAGATGGCATGTAGGGTAAAGAACCAGCCACGAGTTTGATCTACGCCTTCAGAAATAAAATCGGCGGGATAGGCTGGATTCGTCCCACTAAATGGAAGTGTGTTTTCCTCACCCATATAGTGCCACTGGGCGTATGGCATAGCACCACTATCGAACCACACATCTATCAAATCTGTTTCCCTAGTCATTACCTTTCCACTTGGACTCACCATGGTAATGTAATCTACATAAGGGCGATGCAAGTCAATGCCCGCTTCTGTTGAGGCTTTAAGGAATGCTTTGTTCTTTTCTATTTGCTCGGCAGAAAACACAGCAGAATGATTTTTTAACGCTTCACTTACTTTTTCTGCCAGTTCTTTGATAGAGCCTATGCAATATTCTTCTTTGCCATCTTCTGTACGCCACACCGGGTAGCTGTGCTCGTATTTCTCTACTTTAAAGGCTTTGTTTTCAAGTTTTAATTTGAGTGCTATTTTTTCATCGACACTCATGTATTTTTCCAACTTTGCAATTTGGGCTTTCAATTGCACTTGTTGTTTTTTTAGTTCTGCTTCTTTTTCTACTTCGCTGAGGTAAGCCTCTTTTACATATTCCCCACCAAGCCCATAAATTGGGTCTTGCACCTCTACTACAAACCTGCCTTGCCTATCTACGAGTGGGCTTTCGTTGCCCTCTGCATCTTTTACCATAATGGGTGGAATACCAGCTTGTTTGGCAACACGGGCATCATCAGCACCAAAAGTAGGGGCAATGTGAACAATGCCAGTACCATCTTCTGTACTCACAAAATCGCCAGCAATTACTCGAAAGGCAGGAGTTGCTGGAGTTACATAAGGCATCAATTGTTCGTAAATAACGCCTACCAGTTGAGCACCTTTGCATTCGCCTAAAATTTCAAATGGAATTAATTTGTCGCCAGCTTTAAAAACTTCAAATGCAATTTCTTTCGCTTTCTCAGAAAAATATTTACCCATTAAATCTTTTGCCAGAATAATTGAAACTGGTTCAAAGGTGTATGGGTTAAATGTTTTTACCAATACATAAGTTATCCTCTCGCCTACTGCCAATGCACTATTGGAGGGCAATGTCCAAGGTGTGGTAGTCCAAGCAACAAAATACAATCTTCCTGATTCACTAGTATTGAATAGTTGCTGAATCTTCGACTTTTCTGCTTCTACTACTTTAAACTGTGCCACTACTGACGTATCTTTTACATCTTTGTAAGTGCCTGGTTGGTTTAGCTCATGCGAGCTTAATCCAGTACCTGCCGCAGGCGAGTATGGCTGTATGGTGTAGCCTTTGTAAAGTAAATCTTTCTCATACAATTTTTTCAGTAAAAACCAGCACGACTCTATGTATTTGCTATCGTAGGTAATGTATGGGTCATCCAAATCTACCCAATAGCCAATGCGTTCGGTGAGCTCATCCCATTGAGACGTATATTTCATCACCGCTTCACGGCATTTTTGATTGTAGTCTTCTATCGAGATTTTTTTGCCAATATCTTCCTTGGTAATGCCCAATTCTTTCTCTACTTGCAACTCTACTGGCAAGCCGTGTGTGTCCCACCCGCCTTTGCGTTTTACCTGAAAGCCTTTAAGCGTTTTGTAACGACAAAAAATGTCTTTCACCGTTCTGGCCATTACGTGATGGATGCCAGGGGTGCCATTTGCTGAGGGTGGCCCTTCAAAAAATGTAAATGCAGGCGAACCCTCTCTAGTGGTAATTGATTTTTCAAATATTTGATTTTGTTTCCAGAATGCAAGTATTTCTGCCCCTACTTTGGGCAGTTCTATATTTTTATGTTCTTTGTAAGGCACTTAGATTATTATTTTATCGTGTATGAAATTGCTACAAACCAATGAAATTACTGGATACTTTTGCAGTAAGAAAATTTTACAAATTTAGTTTTATTAGTTGAATTGGGCAATAGAATCCTTCTTTGTAGAAATCACGAACCTGCTAAACATACCGTCAAGGCTAACGTGAATTCGTAAAGTTTTAAATATCTGTATTCAAATGGTATCTCGTTGCTTTCAACTCACCAGTTTTGATTAAGGCATTCATTTTTAACAATTCTAGCAAATCTCTTGTTGCCGTAGCATTAGAGGTGCCTGTAATGGTTTTGTAATTTCCTGCACTTAATCCACCTTTGAAACCCTCAATGCCCTGTTCAAAAATTCTGAGCAATACTTTCTCTTGCCGTTTATTTATGAGGCTTTGGAACTTCATAAAGAATTTTGTTTTAAGTATTAGAAAGCCCACTACCTTGATGCTGTACTCTTGCGATTTTATGATTAGTTGTGCAAAATACAACAAATATTTATTGACGTTCAACTCATTATTGCAAGATTGAAGGGCATTGTAATATTCCTTTTTCTCTTTATCTATGACACTCGCCAATGAATTTAAGGAAGGCATCTTCAATCGTTGAGATATGGCTTTTTCTACCAATGCTCTACCAATTCTCCCATTCCCATCTTCAAATGGATGTATTATTTCAAAAAACAAATGTGTGATAGTCGCAAAACATAACGTTGGGAACGAATTATCTTTTAATTTTTGATTGTACCAATTTAAAAATCCTTCCATTTCCATCATTACACTTTGAGAAGGTGGTGCCTCATAAAATATTTTAGGATTATTGAGGTTGCCTGAGACTATTTGCATGGGTTCTTCGTGCTGCCGATAGCTGCCTATAAACTCCACATCTCGCCTTCCATTCATCAGCATTTTATGCCATTCAAATAGCGTATCATGGGTCAATGGCTTATCAAAATTTAGGTAAACATCCACCATCATTTCTGAAACGCCTGAGACATTGGCTGGTATTTTTTTGAATTCCGTTTTCAGCCCCAAATGCTTTCTTATGGAGTTTTGCACCGAATCACGATTTAATATTTCACCCTCAATGCTCGACGTAGAGATAGCTTCTTGACTCAACAGTTCTACTTTCAAAACATCGGTGTTGTCTTTTGCCAAATGTTCGATTGCCCCTACTATTTTACCAGAATTTTGGACAAAAACTGTTTCAAATGGCAGCATATTATTGCTATCAAATTCAAAATTTGGCCAATTTTTATGTTGCCATACCCACTTCATGATTGATATAATTGTGTTTTATAACTTAAATATATTAGAATTATGAGTTATAAAAACATATTTTATAACTCATAAAAATACAATATAGGGTCTGCTGAAAAACTAAAAATATGCTTTAGCATTTAATTTTCGCACAGAATCGGTTATTTTTAGATAATCAAGTGCAAGCAATTATGGCAATATTTATACCGTTGAACATGGTTTACAAATCCTTTACCACAGTAAAAGCACTTTTTATTCATAGTCTTTGATTTGCTTCAAAGCTAATAACAATAAGCCTTGAGAGCGTGTGTGACTTGAATAGCCACTTGTCGCAAGACAAGTGCTTATGCTGTAAAACAGATGGAAGCCATTCGGAATAAATAGGAATGGATTGGACTTCCGAAGGCGACTTTCAGGAGTAGCCTTCAAACCACCTTATGCTGCATGTATTGGAAACAGACATGTAGTGAGCGATAAGGAAAAACGAGGGCAACGACCCTTGTAGGTGA
>JAAFID010000024.1 GCA_013297765.1 Cytophagales bacterium
TGGGGCATCGATGTTTAGCCACTTTATGTACAACGCCCCCGAGAATAGCGAGGTGTTGGCATTTCAATTGCCTGGTAGGGAAAACCGTATCAATGAACCTTTCTTTGAAGATGTAAATTTGCTAGTAGCAGAAATGGCAACAGCCATGAAGCCTTATTTAGAAACACCATACATCATTATGGGACATAGTTTTGGAGGAATACTGGGGTACGAATTGATTCGCTACCTGAAAAAACATTTCGACAGCAGTCCCATTCATTTGTTCATTTCAGGAACTATTGCCCCGCAACTTACTAAGAAGTGGAAAGAGAGAGATGTGATCAGCCAAACGGCAGTATTTACCAATTCTGAAGAAAGGTTGCTATCGCTCATGAGCTATATCGACGATGTGGAATTTTTGAAAAAAATATTGCCTGTGATGCGTAAAGACATGCCTTTAATTATGAATTATCATTATCAAGAAACCGAGAAATTGGCTATCCCTATATCGGCTTATGCAGCCGACAAAGACGAGGTGGTGCATGCCCAAGAAGTTTCCCACTGGGCAGAGCAAACCACTGCGGGTTTCGAGCTAGAGGTAGTGCCTGGCGACCACTGGTTCTTGAGCAGAAACAGAGACCAAGTGCTCGCCAAACTTGCCGAGGCAGCAAAATTTGAATACATCGCTTAAATACAAATCCAGCTAAAGGATACAGAAAAAAGTATTCTTTAGCTGTTTTTTTTATACTAATGATAAAATCAATACACAATTATTCTACTTACTTATTTGAATTAAAATTAAATAGAAAACATAATAGCAGTTCTGCCATTTTAGGAATTACCAATATTTCCCTTTCTATTCTGGAAAATAAAATCAAGGAAATATGCTCGCCTACAGAAATTGATTTTTTTCATGCTATTGACAATAAAAAATTAAAAGATAACTTTTTAAGAAGCCGATACATTGCTAAAACTGCAATTGCTCAGTTTACAAATACGACCAATCTCAACACCATTGCGATTAGAAAAGGTATTTTTGGTCAGCCATTAATTAATGGAACAAACCGAATATCCATTGCACATAGTGGTCTCTATGCTGCCTGCATTGTATTTCCCGATGAACATAATTTGGGTATTGACCTAGAGGCAATTCGTTTTAATGCGATAGAAGCAATAAATTCTCAACTTACCGCTGCCGAAATAAATATAATAAAAAACTTAACCCAGATAAATAATGTTTCGTATATGAGGCTCTGGACTTCAAAAGAGGCTCTTTCTAAAATTTTACAAACAGGATTGATGATGCCGTTTGAATTATTAGAAATCAACTCAGCAGAAATTCATAAAAATTATCATCTATTTTATTTCAAAAATTTTATACAATACAAATCCATGTCTTTTATTTTTAACAATATGGCTATGAGTATTGTATTGCCTACGGAAACAAAAATCAAATTATCTAAGACTTCTAAATTTTAACTTCTAATGAGTACAAAAAATCGTTTTTTATATGCTGGTTACCAAGAAGAAATGCCTACATACCTTAAACGCAAAGTGTTTCCTACAAATTTAATCGTTTTGTTATTGTTGTGTGGCATATCTATACCTTTCAGCATCATATCCATTATTTATTTTCCATCTTTAGCTATTTATCCTGCCTCAGGTGGGCTAGTGTGTGTAGGAGTAATGATTGCAAATTTTAATGGCGGTATTTATTATTCGAGAGTTTTGTTGGCTATTTTTCCTATTACCTTGGGTGCAATATACAATGCCTACCTCACTAACGAAGGCGATCAGCCATTGCCTGCCTTATATTTGATAGAATTGAGTTTTACCATGATACCATTTGTAATATTTGATTTGAGCGAAAAATTTTGGCTTTTTATTATCTCTATATTATGTGCGGCTATTATTCTTACTTTCCCACTTACCAATGACTGGTTTCAATCTAGTGAAAATAGTATGGTATTACGCAAAGGCTGGTTGGCTTCACTTACCATTGGCCTAGCCATTATTAGTTCGATTGGTTGTATTTTAGGTTTAGCATTATTGAATAAAGAATCAGAACTGGAAAGCGAATCGCTGATAAAAGCCATGGATGAGAAAGCAAAAATATTAGAACTTTCGGAGATAGAATTGAAAGAAAATATTAAAAAAATTGAGGCTGCACAATTGGAAGAGCAAAAACGAAACTGGGCTACGGAAGGCATAGCCCAAATATCTGATATATTAAGAAGCAATTTAGAGTCTCAAGATATTTATGATAAAATCACCTCTGCAATAGTCCGCTACATAAAGGCAAACCAAGCAGGATTTTATGTAATAGACAGAAATGATGATAAAGAAAACATAAGATTAGCAGCCTGCTACGCTTACGAAAGAAAAAAACATATCAATCAAGAGTTTATACCCAATGAGGCAGGACTTTTAGGGCAAGCTTATCTAGAGGGAGAATATATATACCTTACTGATATTCCTCAAAGTTATGTACAGATTACTTCTGGGCTGGGTCAAAGTACGCCCACTTGTTTAATTATCATGCCATTAAAAGTCAATGATATTATTGAAGGAATCTTTGAATTGGCATCGTTTCGTGCACTAGAGCAATATGAAATAGCCTTTTTAATGAAAGTGGGAGAAAGTGTGGCATCCTTTATTCAAACAAATAGAATCAATGAAAGAACTTCTTTACTGTTAAATGAAACTAGAAACCTAGCAGAAGAGATGCGTGCACAAGAAGAAGAGTTGCGTCAAAATTTGGAAGAAATGACCTCTACCCACGAAGAAAATAACCGTAAAGAGGCACAGTACATACGCCGCATACAAGAGCTGGAGAAAAGCCTTGCTATGGCCAGTAACTAGACGTTCTTAAATAAAATATAAAACAAAGGCTCAACATATAATGGATATATGTTGAGCCTTTGCTTTAACAGTGAGGATAATGGGTAAATTATTTTTTCTTAATAAATAGAAAATATCCCATGGTTAAACCTAGGTATATATGCACCCCTACAGGCACCCAACCCACATTGTTCATTACGCCATCAATAAGTGCTTTGCATGCCACCGGTGTGTCTATGACTACATAAACAAAATTTGCAATCAATGCATTACGCTGCGTTTTATCTGTCAATGGCTTGTTAAAATTAATGAGCATCATCACTGCAAAAGAGGTCAATGCCGACCCCAACACTTCGGCCATAAGCATACCGCCTTCGGTGTCAATAGCAACGCCAAAGCTAGACATAAACAGCTCAGGTATAAAGTACAATGACAAGCCAAACACCGCATAGATAAAGGCCCAGGTAAGCATAAAAATTTTCATAGTCATTAGATTTTAAAAATGAATGTTAGATAAATTAAGTAAGATGCTAATATAATGAACTATACATAACTTACAAAAAATAATAACTTGAAAAACAACCCATAGTATGAAACAGGTATTCCCCTGCCATTATCTCTTTAATAGAGGAAATTAAGGAGTCAAATACGAGCCTTGCACTAATCCTCCCCAGCACAGCAATTGCCTTCATGAACTCGCTTAACCCAATCTTCATCTGAAATCTGGGGGCTATCATTTGAGGGTATGATAGACGAGGTTGCACTACACCATTCACAAGGCTTACCTTCGTCATCAAATCCTCTGCCCTCGCAAGCAGGACAAATGTAACCGCAGGTAGCCATGGGTGCTTATATTTTTTTTAGCGTATCAGTTTGCATGATAATTTTAGTACTATCCAGACCGATGTCTATAGTCAAATTTGGCAAAGCTTTACGCAACTTGTCTTGCCCCACCTTTGTAGTTGCCGTTTTCCACAAAAATATTTTTTTCAATGTGCTACAAGCAGAAAGTGCTTCTAGGGTTTTGTCGGTGATAGCAGTGTTGTAAAAATTCAAAATCTCTAGTTGCTTAAAAGTGCCGTAAACATTGCTTGCCCCATCGGTAATTTTAGTTTCTTGCAAATAAAGTTTATTGAGATTTTTCATAGCACCTATCTCCTTTATACCATCATTGGTTATTGCCGTTCTAGCCAAATCTAGGTAAACAACATTATTTTTAATAGACGATAAATTTTTCAATTCCGCATTGGTAGTTTGCGAGGGTTCTAAAAATTGAACTTGCAATTTTTGGTCATCTTTTCCTAGACGAATAGCCTGCACCCCTTTCTTACGTAAGTCAGTCAGTTGTTCATTGGTAACAGCATCTACTTTTATTTTTTCTAATGCCGAGGTATTTTCAGCCGGTAAAAAATATTGCTGTAGCAATTGCAAGGTTTTTGGCGATGGCTTCAGGCTTGCTACCGTTTGGGTATTTGCAGCACCAGCCTCAATCCACCAATAGATGATTTCTAATTCCTGATTACTAAGCCCTACTTTGCCATCTGGCGGCATGGCTCTTTTCTCTGTTTTGGGCAGTATGGCTAATTTGTAGAGGTCACTATCTTCGGGCTTACCTGCAACTATTACGTCTTTATGCTCGCCACCAGCAATTAATTTTTCGTACTCGTCCATTCTTAGCCCACCTTTGATTTTACTGGCATTGTGGCAAGAAATACATTTTTTTTCTAGTATGGGTAATATCAAATCTGGAAATACCAATGCTTCGTTGATATTGGTTATTTTTTTTCTTTCTGCTTTCTTATTCCAGGGTGCATATTCCGTAAGATAAGTTGCACCATGTGTAAGCGAACCACCGTAGTGACCCACTACCATAAGCAATACAAAAGAACTATAAATAAATAAGCTATAACTATTTTGCCAAATCTTTTTTTCTTTATTCAAATAAATTTTAAAAGAAATCAATGCTGCTAAAATCAAAGCGGACATTACATAGGCGTTGTACATGTGCAAAGAAAGTAGCTCTACATCGTAATCGCCCGAGGTGGAAAGTAAGTAGCCTACTACTACAGAAGCTATAGACGACCCAAAAGAGAGCCACAAAAGGATTTGCAATAAATTTGGTGCAATAGCTAGTTTCTGAAATCTGGAAAGCAATTCTAAAAGAAACAATAACGAAACAAGCCCTATAGGCAAATGCACAATCAGCGGATGAAAACGTCCAATAAAAATAGCTATGCTAGCTGTAGCTTCTGGGGTTTCGCTTGCCGCCCATGACAACATAGGAAATAGCGAAACGATGGTCAGTATAATTCTTTTCATTAAATAAATTTCAAATAAACTATTTTATTAGGCCAGCAACTCTTTCACTATGTTACCATGCACATCGGTAAGCCTAAATTCCCGACCTTGATAGAAGTACGTCAACTTCTCATGATCCATGCCTAGCGTATGCATTATCGTAGCTTGCAAGTCGTGTACATGCACCTTGTCTTTGACCACATCAAAACTGATGGCATCGGTTTCGCCATGGCTGTATCCAGCTTTTATGCCTGCACCCGCCATCCATATCGTAAATGCTCCAGGATTATGGTCACGACCTACATTTTTAAGATCACCGCCTGGGCGTATCTCTCTTATTGGGGTGCGACCAAACTCTCCTCCCCAAACTACCAAGGTATCTTCTAGCAAGCCTCGTTGTTTAAGGTCTTCTAGCAAGGCAGTCATAGGTTGGTCAATATCTCTACATTGGTCTCTAAAACCACCTTTTAAAGAAGTTTGATTGTCTGCCCCATGCGAGTCCCAGCCCCAGTGAAACAATTGCACAAATCGTACGCCTTGTTCTACAAGCCGCCTTGCAAGTAGGCAATTGTTAGCAAATGAAGATTTCCCAGGTTCAGTACCATACATTTGGTGAATGTAGGCAGGCTCTTTAGAAATATCCATTACTTCAGGTACGGACATTTGCATTTTATAAGCCATTTCATATTGTGCTATGCGGGTAGCAATTTCTGGGTCATTGACCTCTTCCAAATGAAGTTTGTTGATGTCGTTTACCGCATGAATAAGGTCACCTTTCAGTGCTCTATCCTGTGTAGCTGGGTCAGAAACATATAGCACAGGATCACCTTCTGAACGGCACTGCACTCCTTGGTACACCGTGGGTAGAAAACCACTTCCCCAAATACTTTTGCCTGCATCTGGATTTTTTCCACCCGATGCCAGTACAATAAATCCTGGCAAATTTTGATTTTCACTACCTAGCCCATAAGTAACCCATGAACCAATGGAAGGCCGCCCTGCACGTGGTGATCCAGTGTGCATGAATAGCTGTGCTGGGGCATGATTAAATTCATTGGTGTACATTGACTTCACAAAACACACATCGTCTACCACCTTAGAAAAATGAGGCAAGTGGTTAGATACCCATGCACCTGATTTACCATATTGCTGAAAATCGGCAAGTGGGCCTAGCATATTGGGCTTGGCACCCATAAAGGCAAATTTCTTTCCTGCCATCAATGATGGTGGGCATTCTTTGCCATCTAGCTTGTATAATTCTGGTTTGTAATCAAACAGTTCTATTTGCGATGGCGCACCTGCCATGTGCAAATAAATGACCCTTTTTGCCTTGGCCAAATACTGCGATGCAGAAGCATCCATCGGTCCAGACCCTACCGTTGTTGCTTGTCCTTTTTTATCAAAAAAAGTACTACAACTACCTAGTAAGCTACCCAAGGCAATACCACCAATACCTGTAGATACATTTTGCAAAAAATGCCTTCGGGTAATATTTTTCAATTGTTCTTGAAAAAACTGTGTTTCTTTGGTTGTACGCATGTTATTCTTTGGTTATGAATTCGTCAAGATTGACAATGGCAGAGGCCACCACCGCCATGGAAAGTAAATGAATTTTGTGTTGATGATTAGATACCGGGGTATAGGCTACTAGACCAGTAAACTTTGGCTGCTTGCTATATTTGGCATACGATTGGGTATATAGCTTTTTCAATACTGCCAAAGTATTTATGTTTGGTGCTTTGTGCAAGGCTTTGGCATACATAGCAGCAATAGCACCTTGGGTATTGGTCGAATTTTTCAAAATAGCTTCTTTCGCTAAGGCAAATGCAACCTCATTATACACCGTATCATTCAATGTTACTAAGGCTTGTAGTGGGGTATTGGTACGTATCCTCCTTACCACACAAAACTCTCTAGAAGGGTTGTCAAAAGTAATGAACGAAGGATAGGGTGCCGAGCGGCGTATGTAAGTATAGATTGCTCTTCTATGGGCGTCTTCACCTTTGCTGGTAGTCCACGTTGCCCCACTGTAAACTGTTTGCCATATTCCTTCGGGCTGGGCAGGCATTACGCTAGGACCATACATTTTTTTGCTTAGTAATCCACTTACTGCTAATGATTGGTCACGAATCTGCTCGGTAGTAAGCCTAAATCTAGCACCTCTTAACAAATATTTATTCTTAGGGTCAATGGCCAATGCATCCTTTGAAATAATAGAAGATTGCTTGTAGGTTGCTGACATTACTATAGTTTTAAGCAACTTTTTCATACTCCAATCACAATCATTCATAAAATATAGGGCCAAGTTGTCAAGCAATGCTGGGTGTGTAGGCTTGTTGCCTTGGCTGCCAAAATCTTCTAGTGTTTCTACTAATCCTGTGCCAAACAATTGTTCCCAGTAACGATTTACCGCTACACGAGCGGTAAGTGGATTGTTTTTACTCACCAACCACTGGGCAAGTCCTAGCCTATTTGCAGGTGCGTTGGTAGGAAATTTATGAAATACCTCTGGCACGGCAGCACTTACTGTATCGGCTAAGTTTTGAAAGCTACCTCTTACAAATATTCTAGTAGTTCTTGCTTCATGCTTGGGCAAATCAGTCAAGATGGGTGTGCCTTCAGAATTTAAGCATTTAGATAGTTCTTGTCTTAAAGAATCTTTTAAGTGGGGCTCTTTATTTTTTGGTTTAAAAGAAAATCCACTAAAGCCTCCATCAAGTGTACCATTCTTGCCCTTATTAAATACAAAATATACATCATGCTCCCCGCTGATATTGGAGATTAAAGGTCTCTCCTTAAAATACCATTCGTTGAAACTTGATTGTAAATTAAATTTAGCTACTACTTTTCCATTCGGTTTATCTAGGCGTACTTCTACATCGCATTCTTGATTGTTAGGCATTCTATAACCAAAGGCAATACTTGTACTTTCTGGAATTTTAACATTTTTAAATCCTACAAATGCACCTTCTTTTAAGGGCATAATTTTCTTTTCATCCATCCGCACATTGCTTGATACATCGCAGTCGGTCACTTTCAACCAGGAAAGGTATGCTCGACGCATTTTTTTAATATCTATGTCCATTGCTTGCAAACCTTGCTTATGCTCCAAAGCGTTGATTTGACTAGCAATCAATTTTGCTTTTTCTAAATCAAAATCATTTTTGGAAAAATATACTGGGGTCTCATCTGGATTATCGCAATCTTTAGTTTGATTGAAAAAATCCAGCAATTGGTAATACTCTTTATGCCTGATTGGGTCGTAAGGGTGGCTGTGACATTGCGTGCAGCCTACCGTAATTCCTTGCCATACATCAAATGTGGTGTTGAGCCTATCAAGTATTGCTGCGGTGCGAAACTCCTCATCTTCGGTGCCCCCCTCGTCATTATTTAGTGTGTTTCTATGAAATGCAGTGGCAAGTATTTGTTGCTCGGTAGGCTTTGGCAGTAAGTCGCCAGCCAATTGTTCTATGGTAAATTGATCATACTTTTTATCTTCATTAAAGGCTTGAATCAAATAATCTCTATACCGCCATATATTTCTAGCTTGATCTTTTTCATAACCTTTACTATCGGCATAGCGGGCTAGGTCTAGCCATAGTGCTGTCCATCTTTCTCCATAACTAGGCGATGCCAATAGGCGGTCTATTACTTTTTCATAAGCGTTGGCCGACTTGTCTTGTAAAAATTGATTTACTTCTTCGCTAGTAGGTGGCAAGCCAATAATATCAAGCGAAGCACGGCGTATCAAGGTTACTTTGTCGGCTTCAGCAGCTGGTTTTAAATCTATCTCATCATTATCTGCTTTGGCAATCACAAAATTATCAATAAAATTATTGCCCCAGTCAGCACTAGGAATTGGGGATAACTGCGGTTTAATAAATGCCCAATGGTCTTGCCACTCGGCACCTTCATTTACCCATTGTGTTAGTATTTTTATTTCCTCATCACTCAGTTTTTCTTTATTGAGTGGCATTCTTATTTCTTTGTCGTGGTGAGTTAATCGGGCTATAAACTCACTGTGTGCTGCATCGCCAGGGGCTATGCACACTTTGCCACTTTTACCTTTGCCTAATGCTTCTTCTCGGTATATAAAACTGATATTTCCTGCTTTCTTTACGCCCCCATGGCAGGCGGTACACTTTGCATTGAGAATAGGGCGTACTTGGGTATTGAAGTCTATTTTGGGCTGATACAGAAATGTGTAGTAAATAATGGTAAAAATACCAAGCAGTATAAAGGCAGATAAAAAGTACTTTAAATATCTATTTTTAAAATTCATGGTCACATAGTTTAAGCACTATACCCAAATTATGGCAAAGGCTATTAATAATATAATCAAACGTAGAAGTGGGGAATAAAAAAATTGGGGTAACTAATGGCTTATTCATCTTTTTATGACATAAATATATTGAAATTATTTTACTTCATAGGGCTTTTTTGAGCAATAAAAACATAGGATTAATGATTAATCGCCTAATTATAAAATCTTATACTATTATATCTTCAACTTTATATTATAACTCAATGAAAATGTAGTTACTGGTGTAGGTTGTTTTTTATAAATAATTCATATTTACAGCCGATGAAAAATGACATAAAATGATTTTCCCTTTAACGAAAATACTTACAAATTTTGGATTAAAAATTATTACAAGTATTTCACTAATAAACAGAAGCCTATTTAGCACGACAACAATAATAGAGGATTTTTCTAGAAATAATATCTTATTAATTTAGGAGTAGCAAACAATCTATATAGCTCAATTTTGTTTTGGATATTCTTATAAATGATAACAACATACCCATAATCACATTCAGATTTGCTACAGATTTTACCAATACACTTGCTAGTACAATTATACTATTTTATAGCTCTTTGCTTTCACAATCTATCTCCGTTTAAAAAGTATCACAAAAATTTAACGTCTTTATTTAAAATAAAAACAAACAATTGCTAAAACTTATGCAAGCTCACGTTCCTACAAGTAAGCCATTCAAAGAGAGTTTGCTCGATGGACATGAGTATTTTAGACATGATTTTATTTCGGGAATTCTTGTCTTTCTCATTGCCCTGCCACTGTCTATAGGTATAGCACGTGCTAGTAATTTTCCCCCTACGGCAGGTGTGCTAGCAGCAATTATTGGTGGCTTAGTGGTTACATTTCTTCAGGGGTCTTATCTGACCATCAAAGGTCCTGCTGCTGGCCTAGTAGTCATTGTATATAGTTGCGTTTCAGCTTTTGGCGGCGGTATATTGGGATATGAATATACGCTCGCAGCGATTGTACTATCGGGTATTATACAAATCATCTTAGGTCTTTTTCGCACAGGCACCATTGGCGACATATTTCCTTCTGCTGTGGTGCAGGGTATGCTAGCCTCGATTGGCTTGATGATCATATTTCGGCAAACTCCAGTATTGCTGGGAGCCGAAGAGTATAGTAAAAGTTTCTTAGTTCCTTGGGCCACCCTGCAAGCGTTTTTTCACACCTTCAATCCTTACATCGCTATTATTGGGGTCTTATCGTTGCTGCTGCTGTTCATAATGCCCGTAATTGAAAACAAATATATTAAACTAATTCCTGCCCCCATGCTGGTAGTGGCAGTGTCTATGGCAATGGGTTATGCAATGAATCTACAGCATACCCATCAATACACCTTTGTAGATGGTAGCACATTTACCCTTAGCCCCGATTTTCTAGTAGATATGCCCACGCGTGTTTGGCAAGCACTTGCATTTCCTAATTTTGGAAAAATATTTTCGCTTACCACTTGGAAATATGTATTAATGCTGGCCTTGGTTGGTAGTGTAGAGTCTATAGCCAGTGCCAAAGCAGTAGATATCTTAGACCCAGAAAGACGTAAGTCAGATTTGAATAAAGATCTTTTTGCCTTGGGTATTGGCAACATGATTTGTGGCTTTATGGGTGCACTGCCTATCATCAATGAAATGGTGCGTAGCTCGGCCAACATTCAAAACGGGGCTAAAACTCGATGGAGCAATTTCTATCATGGTCTATTTCTGCTTTTGTTTGTTGCCTTTGCGGGCTCACTTATTCATCGCTTACCACTTACTGCTGTAGCTGCACTACTTATATACACTGGCTTTCGGCTATGTACACCCAAGTTATTTTTAGAAATGTACAAGCAAGGTCGTGTAGAATTTATAGTATTTATAGTCACCATCGTCACTTCATTTGCATACGATATTTTGATAGGGATATTAACTGGTACTACTCTCAACTTTCTACTCCACTTATACATTGGTACACCTATTAAATCAATGTTCTTTAGTAATATATCGATAATAAAAAATGAAAAAGAACGAACCTATATTTTATATATAAATGACGCTACCTTGTTTTCAAATTTCAATAGTCTTAAAAACAAATTAGATAGTATTCCTCATGGTTATAGCATTATCATTGACTTTTCAAATGCCAAAGTAGTAGATAACACGGCCATGGAACATTTGCATTATTATGGAGAAGATTATCTAAAAACTGGTGGAATATTAGTCGTGAGAGGCATGGAAAATCTAGTACCTTGGTCTGCACATCCACTCTCTTTAAGAGTGCTACGCAAGGCCACAGATGCGAAAGAGATGCTAGATACTTCTCGTGAAAAACAATTGAAAGCATTGGCAAAAAAAATAGATTTTAAATATTATCCTCATACGCCAGACAGCAGCAATATACCTCTACGCAACGATGTAGCTCATATACAAATAAAATACGAAGCCAACATTTTGATGGGCAATAGCCATGACTGCCAATACCGTATATCCGACATATCTTTCAATGAAATGACAGGTATGAAAGCAGGCATTGCTCAGCTTACTATTTTAGCAATTAGCAACCTTCCATTTTCAATACCTGTATTTACCATGTCAGCAGAAGGGTTAATGGATAAATTTTGGGAACTAACTTTCATCAAAACCACAGATATTGATTTTACAAATTTCCCCACCTTATCAAAAAAATATTTGCTTCAAGGCATTAATGAAACCGATATTCGTGCATTTTTTCAACCTTCAATATTGCAATATTTAGAAAGCAATACCATATATCACATAGAATCTACAGGCCATAAATTGATTATTTACAAACAAAAAACCATCGCAAATGCAGAGCAAATATTAAGTACCATTGCATTTGCTCAAGGGTTAGTTAAGCAGTGTACATTCGAGCATTCTATTTCTCAAAAAAATTAACTATTACACACAGCGTGGTAAAATTGAAAAATTAAACCATACAAGCATTTTAGTACTCTATTTTTTTAATTTAGTTTCATAAATAGATATCCATTCTTTCACACTCATCTTTTGCATCAATTCACCAATGAGTTGATATGGAATATTATTCAATTTTTTAAATCGTACACAACTTTTACCCATATCAAGTTTTTGGGTAGTATATTTGGGATATTCAGCTAAAAACCAATTCAATAATTTCCCATCAGCATACATACCCATGTGGTAAAAATTAATAGATGATTTTTGAGAAGCTATGCTAGCAAATGGTAGCGGCTCGGTAGGCCTACAATGGTAACCATCGGGATAAAGTGCATGGGGAACCACATAACCCAAACCACCATAACTTATGGCTGGTTCAAAGCCATTGGGTAGATTTTTTACAATAACCTCGTGCAGCTTTTTAAATGCCTCTTGCCTTTCCTCCGATACATTATTTAAAATATCATCTACACAATTTCCAGTTACTTTCATATTCTATTAATTTGATTATTATTTAATTTAAAAGTGAATTTCTTAAAAAAATCTATCGAAATTTTATTGATTTTAAAACCCCATTTTTTTGCAATTGAGCAAGGTGTCGTTTGTTAAGGCATTGTTAAGCAACAACTTGTATTTATTGTATATAATTGATTATAAACCGATTGTGGATAAAATCTCTTTTGAGATTTACTTACTTTAATTCATATTTGTATAAACGCTATAGGTTATCAGCTATCTATGGTTTTTGATTGATTGCTTCAAAGTCGAGACGATTTTTATACGTTAAAAATGTTGCTCGATGGTATTAAAAATAATAGAAAATTGTTTAAAACTCTTCTATTTTAATATTGTTTTAACCCTGATTGATTCTTAAATTTAGTAGAACGTAAACCATCATGAGCGAATTTGTAGAACTTATTTTAAGAGAGAATAAAAATAGATTTGTTTTATTTCCTATTCAGCACGACGACATTTGGGGAATGTATAAACAAGGAGTTGCCAGTTTCTGGACAGCAGAAGAAATAGACTTGTCGCAAGACCTTACCGACTGGGAGAAATTAAATGATGGCGAGAAGCATTTTGTATCGCACGTATTAGCGTTTTTTGCTGCCAGCGATGGTATCGTAAATGAAAACTTAGCCCAAAACTTTCTAGACGAAGTACAGTTTCCAGAGGCCAAGTGCTTTTATGGCTTTCAAATTATGATGGAAAATATCCATTCTGAAACCTATTCGCTGCTGATAGATACTTATATCAAAGACCCAAAAGAAAAATCTAAGCTCTTTAATGCCCTAGAAACAGTACCATGTGTTACCAAGAAAGGCGAGTGGGCTTTAAGATGGATTAAAAATGGTAATTTTGCGGAACGTCTTATCGCCTTTGCAGCCATTGAAGGTATATTTTTCTCTGGTAGCTTTTGTTCTATATTTTGGTTGAAAAAAAGAGGATTAATGCCAGGACTTAGCTTCTCAAACGAGCTAATCTCTAGAGACGAGGGGTTACATTGCGATTTTGCATGTTTGCTTTATACCAAATACATTACCAATAAATTGCCTGAACAGCAGGTAATAGACATCATCAAAAATGCGGTAGAAATAGAACAGGAGTTTATTGTAGATGCCCTGCCAGCTGCATTGATTGGGATGAATTCAAAATTAATGTCGCAATACATCGAGTTTGTAGCCGACAGATTGCTAGAGGCACTTGGGTGTCGCAAAATATACAACGTTTCCAATCCATTTGACTTTATGGAAATGATTTCTCTACAAGGGAAAACAAACTTCTTTGAAAAGAGAGTTGCCGAATACCAAAAAGCAGGTGTAATGTCGGACAGTGCCGACTCGCACAAATTTAGTATTGATGAAGATTTTTAATATATACAACTTACCTACTGTATGCTAGTAATAAAAAGAGATGGACGTAGAGAGTCCGTAAGATTTGACAAAATCACTGCAAGAATAGAAAAACTCTGCTATGGTTTAGATATGCGTTTTATAGACCCTATTGACGTTTCCAAAAAAGTAATAGACGGCTTGTACGATGGGGTAAGCACCGAGGAACTAGACAAGCTGGCAGCAGAAATAGCTGCATCGCTTACTACCAAACATCCCGACTATGCTACCCTAGCGGCACGTATCGCCATTTCCAATCTTCATAAAGTAACTAGCAAGTCTTTTTCAAACACCATGAAAAGACTTTACACTTACGAAGACCCGCATACTGGCGAAAATGCTTCCTTGATTTCAAAAGAAGTATATGAAGCCGTGCGTAAAAATGCAGCTTTGCTGGACTCCAGCATTATCTACGACAGAGATTTTAACTACGATTATTTTGGGTTTAAAACCCTGGAGCGTTCTTATTTGTTAAAATTAGATGGGAAAGTAGTAGAGCGTCCACAGCACATGCTAATGCGTGTATCGATAGGAATTCACTACAACGATGTAGATGCAGCAATAGAAACCTATAATCTGATGTCAGAAAAGTGGTTTACGCACGCTACACCTACCTTGTTCAATGCTGGTACACCCAAGCCTCAATTGTCTTCTTGCTTTCTACTAACCATGAAAGACGATAGCATTGATGGTATTTACGACACTTTAAAACAGTGTGCTAAAATATCTCAATCGGCAGGTGGTATTGGGCTTAGCATACACAACGTGCGAGCAACTGGTTCCTATATCAAAGGCACCAACGGTACTTCTAATGGTATTATACCTATGTTGCGGGTATTTAACGATACTGCACGCTACGTAGATCAAGGCGGTGGCAAAAGAAAAGGAGCATTTGCAATCTACATAGAGCCTTGGCATGCCGATATATTTGAATTTTTAGATCTGAGAAAAAATCACGGCAAGGAAGAAATTCGTGCTAGAGATTTGTTCTACGCACTTTGGGTTTGCGATTTGTTTATGCAACGTGTAGAAGACAATGCCAATTGGTCGCTATTCTGCCCCAAAGAAGCCCCAGGAATGGACGAGGTGTATGGTAAAGAATTTGAAGCACTATATGAAAAATATGAAAAAGAAGGCAGAGCCAGAAAAAGTGTAAAAGCACAAGATTTATGGTACGCCATATTGGAAGCCCAAGTAGAGACAGGCAACCCATACATGTTGTTTAAAGACCATGCGAATAAAAAATCGAATCAGAAAAACGTAGGTACAATTAAGTCAAGTAACTTGTGTACCGAAATCATGGAGTACACCTCGCCCGATGAAGTGGCAGTGTGCAACCTTGCATCTTTGGCACTTCCCAAGTATGTGGTAGATGGCAAATTTGACCACCAAAGATTGTATGAAGTGACCTATGTGGCCACCAAAAACTTGAACAGAATCATTGACATCAACTATTATCCGGTAGAGGAAGCACGTAGATCAAACATGCGCCATCGCCCTATAGGTCTAGGTGTTCAAGGCTTGGCCGATGTGTTTATCAATTTAAGAATGCCCTTCGAATCGGAAGAAGCACAAGGGTTGAATAGAGATATATTTGAAACTATCTACTTCGCAGCCATGACGGCCTCTAAAGATTTGTCAAAACTGCATGGCTCTTACGAAACATTCAAAGGTTCGCCTGTATCTAAAGGAATTTTCCAATTTGATATGTGGGGTGTAACGCCAAATAGCGGCCGCTGGGATTGGGATAGCCTCAAAAAAGAAGTGAAACAACATGGTGTAAGAAACTCTTTGTTGGTTGCACCTATGCCCACTGCATCTACTTCTCAAATATTAGGAAACAACGAATGTTTTGAACCTTATACTTCAAACATTTACACCCGTCGTGTGCTTTCTGGCGAGTTTGTAGTAGTAAACAAACACTTGCTGAAAGACCTAGTGAATATGGGCTTGTGGAACGATAAAATGAAAAACAAACTGATTGTTGCCAATGGTTCTATTCAGAATATAGCAGAAATTCCTCAGCATTTGAAAGACATCTACAAAACAGTATGGGAGATTAAACAAAAAACATTGATAGACATGGCTGCCGACAGGGGTGCTTATGTATGTCAAAGTCAGAGCTTGAACATACACATGCTCGATGTTAATTTTGGCAAATTAACCTCTATGCACTTCTACGCTTGGAAAAAAGGATTGAAAACAGGCATGTATTATTTGAGAACCAAGGCAGCAGTAGATGCCATCAAATTTACAGTAGAGAAGCAAGCCGAAGTTCCACTAGAGCCTATCATCAATCAAGATACGGTAAGAAACACCCAAGAAGAACTAGCAAAAAAACAAGCCGACCTAGCCTGTTCACTAGACAACCCCGAGGGTTGTGAGTCTTGCAGTGGGTAAATTCTTTCGGTAAACAATATAAAAAGCCCAACATGTGTGAATGTGTTGGGCTTTTTATATTGTTTACTAAGTTCTAAGTCTATAATTGGTAGCACAGTGCAACAAAAATATCTTTTATTTCTTCACCACTTTAGCTTGCAACAATCTGCCTTGTAAATCTTGTGTTCTTAGCCAATAGACCCCAGTAGGCAAAGCTTCCATATTGATGGTATTGGTAAATTTTTCTTCTAGTACCACCATGCCTAAAGTATTCAGTATTTGAATATTTGCAAATGAATCAATTTGCCCATTGCCAATAGTAACAAGCCCTGTAGTGGGGTTAGGGAATAATTTAAGGAGTTGATTATTTTCTTCTCTTAGTTCCGATGAAGTAATTATTTCGTCATAAATACTGCAATCATTGAGACGTTCATTGGCTTTTGTATAGCATAGTAATTTGGAAGATTCAGCAATTATACATTGCCCCAAAGTGGGTTCACTATATCTACAAGACTCTGCATCTGTCAAGCCAATATCACTTTTATAATTTGCCCATATATTATTAAAATTGAAATTGAATGAAAATACACCATTGGATAAAAAATATCTATTCGTTAGCGAATCAAATAAAATATAACGATTAAAAATTGCAGCCTTATATTCTTGAGAAAGCAATATAAAGGATTCCTTTTCTACCGATTTCTTCTCTGATTTGTAGTATTTGCCATATACAATCGTTTCTCTATCACCAAACTTAGATTCTGCTTTCTCGCTATAGTTTCCGCTGCTAGCTTCTACATATTTCCTCTCAATAGATTTGGAATCAACTTCAAATACATAGGTCACCGAATCTAAAGAGCTCGACATTATTTTCTCGACAACTTTATATCTTACATATCTAGTGTTATAAGTTAGAGCCCATGAATTTGACTGCAGTTCTTTCCTCACAAAAACATCACCTACTCCAAAATCAAAAATTACTAGAGGGTCATTAGCAAACCTGCCCAAACCTGCTTCTGGTATTGCATCTATAAAAAGTGGTTTTACAAATCTATACTTTAAATATTTTTTAAAATCTATTGTTTTAACCATGCCATATTTTTTAGAAATTAATATTTCAAAACCCCTATCGGTAGTGATTTTCATTACGGTATCTTGTATGCTCAGAAATTTATACACTAGCTTTCCCTCGTACTTGGCAATGGTCTTGCAAGTATTACACAATGGCCATTGGTTGCCGATTTCTACATGGGTTTTTAGTAGCATGGTGTCTAAATATTTGTCCTTTTCTTTCCAAGCAAAAAGATAATCACCATTGGTTTTTTGAATCATTTTTTGTCCAAATACATTGCTCGAATCAAAACCACTACTAGCAAAATATACACTATTGAAAGTAAATATAGAATCGCTACCTAGCTTGACAGCTTTTATAACCCTAAGCGATGATACTGTATCCATACTTGCATTTAGATATTGATAAGTATCGCTAGATTGAAAGGGATTATAATCATTTTGCTGAGCACAGAGCACACTGGTTGTTGCTAATAGAAGTAGGGTTAAGTATTGTTTTTTCATAAAATAGGGTGTCAATGTTGCTTATATAATCTAAGAGCAAATTTCTTTAGAAATGGTTGTACGAGCTTCAAATTATTTATAACCAATCGTTCAATATTGAAAAAAAAACAATATTTTTATTAAAATTTATAACCCCAAACATGCGTATCTATCTATTCTTACTTTCATTCCTTTTTGCTTTTCATTCATTTGCCCAAATAGAGACTCCCGTAAAATGGGAATACGCTACCTCTGTCAAAGAGGTAAAGCAAGGAGAAACCATAGAATTGATTTTTAAAGCCCAGATACAAGACGGCTGGCACATGTTCTCTTCTGATTTTAGTCCTGATTTAGGTCCTATTGTTGCGACGTTTGCATTTGACAAACATCCCTCTTACAGTCTTGTTGGCGGCATTAAACCATTGAAACCAAAGAAAAAATTTGACGATATTTTTGGAGGAGATTATACCTATTTTGAAAATCAAGGAGTGTTTAAACAGAAGGTTAAAATATTACAGCCCAACCCAAAAATTGTTGGCACATTTAAAGGACAAGCCTGCACCAATAACGATGGAAAGTGTGTGCCGCTGAACGAAGATTTTGAGTTTAATAATATAAAAGTTATTGCAACTGCCAGTACACTTCCTACAGAGCCCTCTGTCGTTGCTACCCCCATAGATACAGCAACAACTGTAGAAGCTGAAACTGATACTTCAAAGAATATAAATACAACTGCCATTGCAGCAGCCATCACAACACCGATTGAAACAAAAGCTGCGGCTACCGAAGGCTCACTCTGGGATTTAATCTTACTTGCCTTTGGTGGTGGACTTATTGCCTTAGTCACACCTTGCGTATTCCCCATGATACCCATGACGGTGACTTTCTTTTTAAAATCCAGTAAAAACAAATCAGAAGCCATTCGCAAAGCATTGATTTATGGTTTTTCCATTGTATTTATCTATGCCATTTTGGGCTTGGTTTTTTCAGCCACATTAGGGCCAGATGCCCCCAATATTATAGCTACCCACTGGTTGCCCAATGTGCTTTTCTTCATTGTCTTTTTTGTATTTGGATTATCTTTTTTAGGAGCATTTGAAATAATGATTCCTACCAGTTTTGTAAATAAAATTGACGCAAAAGCTGACCAAGGTGGGCTTGCAGGAATATTCTTCATGGCATTTGCAATAGTTTTGGTTACGTTTTCTTGCACAGGGCCTATCGTGGGCAGTGTTCTAGTACTGGCCTCAGACGGTAAAATAATAAAACCAGTCATTGGCATGGTTACGTATGCCTCTGCATTTGCGATACCATTTACGCTTTTTGCCATGTTTCCATCTTGGCTTAATAAACTTCCCAAGTCTGGTGGCTGGCTCAATGTGGTGAAAGTAAGTTTGGGTTTTATAGAGCTTGCTCTAGGATTAAAATTTTTAAGCATTGCCGACCAAGTATATCACTGGCATTTGCTGGATAGAGAAATTTACATCGCCATTTGGATTGTTATCTTCACTTTGCTAGGGGTGTATTTACTAGGCAAGATTCGTATGCCACACGATAGTCCAGTAGAGAAAACTTCGGTCAGTAGATTGATACTGGCCATTGCTTCATTTACTTTTGCCATATATTTGTTCCCAGGCATGTTCGGTGCTCCACTCAAGGCACTATCAGGCTATTTGCCACCACTTTCTTCGCACGACTTTGATGTACCTGGTCTTATTCGCCAATACAGTGGAAGTGTAAAATCGAACACCAAAGAAATGACCCTTTGCGATGAGCCCAAGTATGCTGAAAAACTTCACTTGCCCCATGGGTTGAACGGCTATTTTGACTACAAACAAGCACTAGCATGTGCCAAAAAACTCAACAAACCCTTATTCATTGACTTTACTGGGCATGGCTGTGTCAATTGTAGAGAAATGGAAGCCAATGTATGGGCCGATCCTGTGGTGCTGAACATGCTTAAAAATGATTTCTTGGTAGTCGCCTTGTATGTAGATGAACCTACAAAAGTCGCTGATGCTGACGTCTATACCTCTACCTACGATGGCAAGCCAAAGAAAAATATAGGTTCACAAAATGCAGATAGGCAAATTACCAAATTTAACAACAATGCTCAACCCTACTATGTGCTGCTAGACCCAAATACAGAACAGCCACTCGCTACGCCCATAGGCTACGACAAAAGTGTACCTAATTTTGTAAAATATCTTGAGAGCGGCAAAGTGAAGTTTAAAGAGAAAAAGTAGTAAGCAATCAAGCATTTGCCTTCATAAAAAAGGACTTATCTTTGCATACAGGGCTTTTTTATGCACTGTATCTCTATGAGGCTCTACCTCCCCAATAGTGTGAACTCCGCCCAGTAGTGGGGGTCGGCATGGTTTTAATTGCAAAATAATTATCAAAAGAATCTTATCCTAGTTGCCCCAGATTCTATGAAAGTATTGGCAGAGTTTGAATTGTTCAATGATGATTAAGCATTTTGAGATTTGGATTGCTAACTTAAATCCTAGATTAGGTACAGAAGCTGGTAAAATTAGACCTGGCATTGTTGTTCAAACAGATTTACTGAATAAACAACACCCGTGGTATAGCATTATCTGCTCTATTACCAAAAGCATGCAGCGAGAGTCAGAAATA
This sequence comes from Cytophagales bacterium, assembly GCA_013297765.1. Taxonomy (GTDB): domain Bacteria; phylum Bacteroidota; class Bacteroidia; order Cytophagales; family Cytophagaceae; genus REBA01. The sequence goes on from JAAFID010000024.1 coordinate 20,818, forward strand.
TTTAGAATTCATTTAAAAAAACAACATTTGGCCTCACAGAAGATTGCGACATCGTGATAGACCAAGCAAGGGCAATAGTTCGCAACCGATTGGTAAAAAGAATCGGATGGGTAGATAACAATACTGGTTTAAAAATAAGGGAAAACCTTAAAATTGTTTTGGATTTAGATTAAGATTCCTTCAATAACACTCCTCTTGATTAGGAAAATCATTGCTCTTTACGTCTTGAACATGTTATATAACTAACTACAATGAAACTAATTATACTTTTTTACATTTTTACATTTCAAGTCTCAGCCCAGAACTTTATTTTCATTCCAGATATAAATTTAAGAAATGAATTGGATAAGGAAGGGTATATAAAAAATGATTCACTTGATATCAGAAAAACCCAAGGAAGACTTCAATTAGAATTAAATGATAAAGGAATTGAAAATTTAGAAGGACTCCAATACTTTAATCAAGTTACTGGATTATAGATTAATAATAATAAAATAAAATCACTTTCTAAATTACCTCCTAATCTTACAAGATTACTATGTTCAAATAACCAACTTACCCAAATAGATTCTTTACCACAAAATCTTGAATATTTAAGATGTATTAATAATAAAATTTCAAGTATTAAAGAACTTCCCAACAGCTTAGTTTCATTGAACTTTAGCAATAATTTAATGAAAAAAATGCCTTTTTTGCCAAAAAAATTGCAGTACTTGAATTATTCTAATAATCTTATTCAAATTGACAGCTTAACAATTCCTTTTAAAAGATTAAGTTGTGATGATTTAATGCAAAATTGTTTGCCTTATGAGTTTATGGATTGGAAAATACTAAATGCTACTATAAAGGATACTTTATTTAATATTGTAGGAATGACTATTAAATTAAATTCTGATTATGGTTGGAATGGTGGTAGTCAAGTTGAAACTGTAAATTATCTTGTTAAAAACTCTAAATTAGTTGCCAATAAAACAATAATAAATAGATTTTATGACAATGTTGTGCCACCCAGAAAAGATATCGTATATTCTAACAGAACTAAATATTCTGTCGATGTTTCCACGATTCATCAACTCCTAAAAGACATCTATTCCAACAAAATGTTAGTTCAAATTCAAGTTAATGATTCAATAATATCAATTAATCTTAATAATAAAAAAAATAGCATCAACTGCTCTTCAAGCTGTAGTCATTGTATAGAATATGATTTGCAATATTTGATTTATAGTCATACAGACACAATAAAATTAAGTTATAATTCTGAATCTTTTATTAACGGACTCTTAATTTGCTATCCTCCCGATGAACCTCAAAATATTAAATCAATTCTTGAATGGCTTTATATTTATAAACTTTTACACTTAACGTTTTATAAGCACGAAATAGTACAAAACTACTTCAAAAGAGAAGATTTAGAAAAACTTGCACAATGGGTAAATAAAAATTAAAGGCTTTGTGTTTATGAAATACAAAAAAATCCTAATTAACCCTTACCTCCTCAATAACACTCCTCTTGATTAGGAAAATCATTGCTTTTCACGTCTTGAATGTAGTTTTTTACAGCACCGCTCATGGTATCGTAAAGGTTGGCATACACCCTTAAAAAACGAGGCTGAAATTCTTTATTGATTCCTAGCATATCGTGCGATACCAATACTTGCCCATCGACACCACCACCGGCACCTATGCCAATAATGGGAATAGTCAATTCTTTAGCAACCCTTGTGGCCAGCTCGCTAGGGATTTTTTCTAGCACAATGGCAAAGCAACCTAGGCTTTGCAAAAAATGAGCATCTTCTATTAATTTATTGGCCTCATCTTCTTCCGTAGCACGTACAGCGTAAGTTCCAAATTTATAAATCGATTGTGGTGTTAAGCCCAAGTGACCCATCACAGGTACACCAGCACTAAGTATACGAATGATGGAATCTTTTATTTCTATACCACCTTCCAACTTTACCGAGTGTGCTCCCGACTCTTTCATAATGCGAATGGCTGACCGCAAGGCCTCGGAAGAATTGCCCTGATAAGATCCAAAAGGCAAATCTACCACTACCAATGCCCGCCGCACCGCCCGAATTACGGACGATGCATGGTAAATCATTTGGTCAAGGGTAATAGGCAAAGTAGTTTCATGCCCAGCAATAACATTTGACGCAGAGTCGCCCACTAGCAAAATATCTATGCCTGCTTCGTCAAATATTTTTCCCATCGAAAAATCATAAGCCGTAAGCATGGATATTTTTTCCCCACGGTTTTTCATTTCCTGTAGTTGGTGGGTGGTTACTCTTTTTACTTCTCTGGCTATTGCAGACATATTGATAAATCCTTGTTCTTAATGTATGATGATGCTAAATATTATTTTTTGGTATCCTTGCCTTGGTTCGCAATAGATTCACGCATATCGGTATCGGCTTGCATGTTTCTTAATTTATTGTAATCCATAATGCCTAAGTTACCACTGCGGAAAGCTTCGGCAATAGCCATTGGTATTTCTGCCTCGGCCTCTATTACTTTTGCCCTTGCTTCTTGCGCTTTGGCTTTCATCTCTTGCTCTACAGCCACAGCCATGGCACGGCGTTCTTCGGCTTTTGCTTCTGCCACTTTTAAATCAGCATTGGCTTGGTCAATTTGTAGTTTTGCACCTATGTTTGCACCTACGTCTATGTCGGCAATGTCAATAGAAAGTATCTCAAATGCAGTACCTGCATCCAAGCCTTTTTGCAATACCATTTTGGAAATTTTATCAGGATTCTCTAGTACTTCTTTGTGCGACATGGATGAACCAATAGAAGACACAATGCCCTCTCCTACCCTTGCCAAAATAGTTTCTTCGCCTGCACCACCTACCAACTGGGCAATATTAGCACGTAACGTAACTCTAGCCTTGGCCACCAACTGAATGCCGTCTTGTGCAACAGCAGCTACATTTGGAGTGTTAATCACTTGAGGATTTACCGAAATTTGTACCGCCTCAAACACATCCCGCCCAGCCAAATCAATGGCCGCAGCTTGTTTGAATGCCAGGGCAATATTTGCTTTATCAGCAGATATTAGGGCTTTGATTACATTGGGAACATTTCCTCCGGCCAAATAATGGGTTTCCAAATCATTTGCCGTAAGATTCAAACCCGCTTTGGTAGAGGTAATCAATGCGTTTACAATAGTACTTGGCGGTACTTTTCTAATTCGCATCACAATCAATTGTATCAAGCTAACTTTTACCCCCGATACCACTGCGGTAATCCACAGGTTCATAGGCACGAAATAGATAAAAATAAGAAAGCCTATAAAAGCTAAACCTATGGGAATAAGAAACGACATAAAGATATTTGTTTAGGTGAATTTCGAAAATTGGAACAATAAATATAGCATTAAACCATCAGTATAAAATTTTAACTTAATACGCTCTGGCAAAAAGCACTCGCTTTGAACTTGGCTTGCCACTATACACGCAAACGCCAGATTCTTCCACTGAATCCAATGGAATGCACCGAATGGTAGCTTTGGTAAGTTCTTTTATTTTTTCTTCCGTTTCTGGTGTGCCATCCCAGTGTGCAGAGATGAAGCCTCCTTTTTCTATCGTTTCTAAGAAAGCATCCCAAGTTTCTACCACATGTGTTTGACTTGCCCTATAATCAAGTGCTTTCTTAAATATATTTTCTTGAATTTCTTTCAGCAGATTTTCAATGACTTCTTCCAAGTTTTCAAATGGAAGCGTTTTCTTTTCTTTCGTATCTCGGCGTGCCACTTCAGCAGTGCCCGCCTCAATATCTCTAGGCCCTACAGCAATGCGAACGGGAACTCCTTTCAATTCATAATCGGCAAACTTGAATCCTGGCGACTGGGTATCTCTATCATCAAATTTGACAGAAATATTTCTTTTTCTCAATGCTGCAACCAGCTCATTCACCTTAGCAGTAATAGCAGTAAGTTGCTCTTCATTTTTGAATATGGGAACAATGACCACTTGAATAGGTGCCAGCATAGGTGGTAGCACCAAACCATCGTTATCAGAGTGTGCCATGATGAGTGCCCCCATCAATCGGGTGCTTACCCCCCAAGATGTACCCCAAACATGGTCTAGTTTGCCTTCTTTGTTGGTAAATTGCACTTCAAAAGCCTTTGCAAAATTTTGTCCCAAAAAGTGGGAAGTACCCGCTTGCAAAGCCTTGCCATCTTGCATCAGTGCTTCTATGCAATAGGTTTCTTCGGCCCCAGCAAATCGTTCATTCGCAGTTTTTATTCCTTTCACCACTGGCATGGCCATATATTGCTCGGCAAATATGGCGTATATTTCAAGCATACGTTCTGTTTCCTCTACCGCTTGAGCTCTAGTGGCATGTGCAGTGTGGCCTTCTTGCCATAAAAATTCTGTAGTACGCAGAAATAAGCGGGTACGCATTTCCCACCTGACCACATTTGCCCATTGATTGATAAGCAAAGGCAAATCTCTATATGATTGCACCCAGTTTTTAAAGCTACTCCATATCACTGTTTCCGATGTAGGGCGTACAATCAATTCTTCCTCTAGCTTGGCCTCGGGATCTACAATGACACTTTTGCCATCGGGCGAATTTTTTAATCTATAATGAGTGACTACTGCACATTCTTTGGCAAAACCCTCCACATGGCTGGCCTCTTTGCTCAAAAAAGATTTGGGAATAAATAAAGGAAAGTAAGCGTTGCTATGCCCAGTTTCTTTAAACATTTTGTCCAGCACTGCTTGCATCTTTTCCCAAATAGAAAAACCATAAGGCTTAATTACCATACAGCCACGTACTGCAGAGTTTTCAGCAAGGTCGGCCTTTTTCACCAGTTCATTGTACCATAAAGAATAATCATCGTCTTTATTGGGCAAAAATTTACTCATAATTATATGGATGTTTTTATATGTTTTTTTAAATAAGCCAAGGTTCAAAATCGTTTTGGTACACGATTTGTAATGCTCGATTTGCAAAGATAGCCGATGGCTTATCAATACAAAATTGCTTCTGAATTATTACTCTATTTTGATATTAATTTAAGTGCAAATAAAAGTGTAATTTGGTTGAAATTAATTGTTGCAGATTGCAAAAAATAGGCACGATTATTATACCTTCTATCTGTATCGTTCATAAATACCTAAACGAAACTTTCTATGAAAAATCTATTCTTTAAAATCATCTTTATACTATTGACCTCAATAGGCATTATGCCGTTCGCTGGTGCACAATCTGGCGAAAACGACGACATGTATTTCAACTCGGCCGACAGGGCTAGAGCCAGAGAAGTAGCCAAAGAAGCAAAAGCCAAATTTCAGGCTTTGGAAGAACAACGCAGTAAACAGCGAGTGAGTGGCAACAACTACAACTATAATTCTAATGACAAAAACGATTTGGTACAAAACCCAAATGTAGATTATAGCCAGTACGATAATAACAGCAATAGCAGCAACTATAATAATAACCAAAATTACAATCAAAACAACAGTCAAAACTCTGGCACCAATAGCAATGGCGGTGATACCTATATTATCAACAACAATTACGACAATTACAAATACAAAACAGGCTGGGCATTTAACAATGGATTTGGTTTCAACAATTGGAATACTTGGAATACTCCAGGTTGGAACATGAATATAGGCTGGAATAGCTGGTCAGGCTGGAACACGGGCATTGGTTGGAACAGTGGCTGGGGCTGGAATAATGGATGGAACAACTGGGGTTGGGGTGGTGGATGGAATAACGGATGGAACAGTTGCTGGAATGGAGGATGGGGTTGGAACAATGGCTGGGGCGGCGGTATAGGTTGGAATAACGGTTGGGGAGGTGGGTGGTACGACCCCTATTGGGGAGGCGGTTATGGGTGGAATAGACCTTGGGGAGGTGGTGGCTACTGGAATGGGTACAATAATGGCTATTGGAATGGATATTATAATGGAAGTTGGGACAACAGAACTAATGCAAGACCAGCAGCAATTTCTAGACAATTTGGGCCTATGCAAGATAGAGGTAGAGGTACTGATGGGATTCCTAATAATGCAAATGTGAATCCTAGAAGCTCAGACAATCAATATAATAATGCTGTGGCTAGACCTGCAAATAGACCCACAAGAGATTACAATAACAACAATAATTATGGAAATCAAGGTACTTCAAACAACAGCAATGCTACCCGCAGTGGTGATAGAAGTCCAGCGGGAAATAATGGAAATTCTAATCGTGGAGAGTATTATAATAATCAAAATAGAGACAATAATTATAATTACAATTCTACACAAAATTCAAACAGTAATCAGAGGAATTCAGACAACAGCAACAACTATCGCCCCAATAATGGCAATGTAGACAGGGGAAGCTACTACAATCAACCGTCTCAGCAGAATAATTCCAATAGAGGGTCTTATGAAAGTGCCCCGTCGTATGAAGCACCTCGCCAATCTAGCGGTGGTTGGGGTGGCTCATCAGGTGGTGGTAGCAGAGGTGGTAGTTTTGGTGGTGGAGGTGGAGGCAGCTACGGCGGTGGAGGCGGAGGTAGTTATGGCGGTGGCGGTGGTGGTGGATATGGTGGTTCATCATCTAGACCATCACGATAAAAATTAACGACTTGAAAAATTACTAATATTTACTCTTAACCTATATGAAGATTTTCAAAAATACTTCCATAATATTTCTGTTTTGTTTCTTTATTTCAATCAATCATTATGGACAAACTATCTCAGCTAACTCAAATGGCTATTTCGCAGATGCATTAAGGTATTCTCAAAGAAGTTTATCTGGCAGTTCACGTGTGCAAGGCATGGGTGGTGTAGGTGTAGCAACAGGTGCAGATATTAGTTCTATAAATATTAATCCTGCTGGATTGGGGTTGATAAGGAAAGGGGAAATGAGTATCACTGGAAGTATTGGTAGTGCAGCATCTAATTCCGTTTATTTTGGAAATAACAATTCCGATATGAGGTTATTTGCAGGCATACCAAATTTCGGAATTATTTTCAGTGGAGCTAAAGATGATTTGCAAGAAGGTGATTTTAGAGGAGGTTCTTTCGGAATTAGTTTTTCTAAAATTAATAATTTCCAATCCCAAGTTAATCTAGATGGGCTGAACCCAAATAATTCTATTAATGATTATTTTGCACAACAAGGCGAGGTAATCGGCCAAACAAGTTTGGACAGACAATCAGAAAATTTTAGCAGTTCAACTGGCTTCAATAACTTAACTGGTGCAGCATATTATTCAAAGTTGATTGATGTGGCTTATCGTATCAATACCAATCAGCAAGGAAACATTATTGACACTACTTTTTTACCACATATATGGTCAACTTACAGTTTATTTAACTTGCAACAATCTGAAATTATTAAAATCAAAAATGGTATGTACCAATGGGATTTTTCTTATGGTGCTAACTATAAAGATAAAATATATTTCGGAATTGGATTGGGGCTTACGAGAATCAATTACAGAAGAAGTAATGAGTTCCAAGAAACCCCAACACAAGCTGGAAGGTACGATGGATTAAATTTATTTAGCAGTTATACTGCAAGAGGTGGCGGTGTTAATTTGAAAGGAGGTATAATATTTCGCCCTAATGATGCAGTGCGTATAGGCATTAATTTTACCACCCCTACATATTTATCTATAAATGAGAACTTAAGCGGGGATTTCACAAGTACAGTAAATGGAGAAAAATTAACAGTTCCTTTACTCAATTCTAATGCATTTACCATGATGTCGCCTATGCGGGTTTCTCCAGGCATTGCCTTTTTTCTAGGAAAACGTGGAATGATTTCTGGAGAATTTGAAGTAGTAAATTATGCGAGTGCAAGACTATTTAATAGTCCAGGAAATAATTTTTATAAAGGAGATAATCAAACAATTTCTAATATATATCAAACAACAGCCAACATAAAATTGGGTGCTGAATTTAGATATGAAATGCTTAGATTTAGGGCGGGATATGCATTTTATGGAGACCCTTATTCAAATGGAAAAGTAACACCTTTTGCCACAACAACTGGTATGGATAGAAGTACTAACGCATTTACACTAGGTTTTGGGGTCAGAAATAGCGATATGTATTTTGATGCCGCACTTATTATTTATCCAAATGTTATATCTTACTATCAAGTTTATGACAAAGTCAATGAAAATATTATAAATGCTAATGGCACTATAATCCCTTTGGTAACTCCTGGCCCCGCCCCTATCGCAGAAATTAAAAATAACCTCACTACTTTAAATTTCACCATCGGCACCTATTTCGGACAATGATAAGAAAAACAATATGGCTTGGTTTGGCTTTACTTGCAACAAGCACAACCTCCCTTCAAGCCCAAATAAACAAAGGCGACCTAGCACCTGATTTTTCAGCAAATACTCCTGCTGGTAAACAAATTAACCTGTACGATTTGAAAGGAAAAATGGTATTGCTCGATTTCTGGGCTTCGTGGTGTGGGCCTTGTCGCAAAGCCAATCCTGATTTGGTAAAATTGTACCAAGAATATCACCCTCTAGGTCTTGAGGTTTTTAGCGTATCGCTAGATGAGAAAGTAGAACCTTGGGCAAAGGCAATAGAGAAAGACAAGCTTTCTTGGCCTTATCATGCATCTGATTTGAAAGGATGGGACTCTAAACCTGCCATGCTTTATACCGTGCAGGCAGTACCTACCTCTATATTGATAGATGAAAATGGTATGGTTCAGCTACGCACCTTTGATATGCGAGAGGTGCAGAAAAAACTGAAAGAAATATACTACGAGCAAACCAATGGTTACCCACTAACAACGGCAGGTCAAATCAACTTTTCTACGAAAACGAAATACGAAATTTCAGATGCTACAGGTGCTGTTTTGTTGAAAGGAAAAGACGAGCAAGTAAATGTATCTGCACTTGCAGCCGGCAAATACAAAATAGCGATGGAAAACAAAAATGAGTATTTCACCAAAATAAATGCCGTTGCTGAAAAAGTAATTCCTGTTATTGACCCCAATAAATCCATCTCCTTTGCAGCACTTGCACATGCAGCATTGTATATGGGAAACGGGCATTTGATATTGCAAGAAACCACTACTAAAATTGATATCTCTTTACTACCCGTTGGCAAATATTGGCTGGAGGTAAATGGCGAATTGACAGCAATAGACAAGCGATAAAAAA
>JAAFID010000242.1 GCA_013297765.1 Cytophagales bacterium
CATATTCCCCAGTCTCGGTATTGATTTTTATTTTTTCGCCTGTTTGGATAAATAATGGCACTTGAATGGTAGTACCCGTTTCTATTTCTGCTGCTTTTAAAGCACGTGATGTAGTATCTCCTTTCAAACCTGGTTCGGTATAGGTTACTACCATTTCCACATGAGTAGGCGACAAGGCTTGTATGGGTTCTTCGTTGTCATCAAACTTCACTTGTACTATCATTCCTTCTTTTAAAAATTTAAAACTCTCTCCAAAAAGTATGATAGGTATAGGCAATTGCTCGTAAGTCTCTTGATTCATGCATATCATGGCGTCGCCTTCTTGATAGAGGTACTGCATTTCTATCACATCGACCCTTACCATTTCTATTTTCTCGCCCGAGCGGAAACGAATTTCGTTTTGCTTCCCCGTTTTTACATTGCGACTCTTTACGGTGTATATGGCATTGCCCTTGCCTGGTGTGATGTGCACATAGTCTAGTACCATTACCAATTCATCGTTGTACCTTAAAAATGCACCTCTCGAAATATCTGATGTTGTAGCCATAATTAGATTTGTATGTGTGGGCTAAACCCACTATTTGAATTTATTTAATTTTTAAAGTTACAGATTTTATTATCAAATTATTTTAATGGAATGCTGCCCATATAAATATCCAAGATACCACCATTTACAAGGTCTGTATGGGTTAATGAAATTGTACTTATTGGATTTTTATTCAATTCAATTTTCTGAATATAGATATTGTCTTTACTGGAATTGATGTAATTTATTTTTAATTTTTTACTTCTGCTTAACTGTATATTCGCACTTTTTAATGACGAGGTTCCAAAATAATATTTACCATCGGCAGGATTGACAGGGTAAAAACCCAACGCACTGAACACATACCAAGCCGACATTTGCCCGCAATCGTCGTTACCACTAAGGCCAGAAGGTTTATTGGTGTATTGTGTATTCATTATTTGAATCACTTTTTCGGCTGTTTTGTACTGCTTGCCTACAAAATTATATAAGTAAGCGATATGGTGCGAAGGCTCGTTGCCATGAGCGTACTGCCCTATAAAACCAGTAACAGCACCATAAGAATGTTCGTTTTTTAAATCCACTTTGCCAAATAAAGTGTCTAACCTGTCTTCAAATTTTTGCTTGCCCGTGAACAACGAAATCAAGGTATCTACTTCGTGCGGTACATAAAAAGTGTATTGAAATGAATTGCCCTCTACAAATGCACTAGTCTGCCAGTCTTTGATAGATGTAGGGTCAAAAGGAGTTTGCCAACTACCATCTGCAAGTTTGGGTCTTATAAAACCTATTTCTTTGTCAAATATATTTCTGTACGCTTTTGACCGATTTAGAAAAAATGAATATTCTTTTTGCTTGCCTAATTTTTTTGCCAATTGGGCTACGCACCAGTCGTCGTAGCATAACTCCACTAGTTGTGTTGCACTTTCTCTCATAAGGTCATGTGGCATGTAGCCATATTTATCTATCAAATCAAAACGATTTCTAGCTCCAGTTGAACCATAATCACCCCAATAAGAAGGGGTGTAGCCGTAGTTTGCAACAACATCAAATGTCGTTTTTGGAAATAGTTTTGTAGAAGAATTATATACAGCTTTCCATACCAATGCACTATCTACTTTCAAATCGCCTTTTAAGTAAGCATCTACAATGACAGGAATGGCAGGGTTTCCAGTCATACAATAATTTTCTGTACCCCACAAAGTCCATATTGGCAAGCGACCAAACAGTTCAAAATGTTCCAACATCGAGTTTGCAAATGCCTCATTTTGATCGGGACAAATAATAGAATACAAGGGGTGTACCGCTCTATAAGTATCCCAAAGTGAAAAAGTAGAATAATAATTTTTGTATTTAGATTTGTGATTTTTAAAATCGGGACCAAAAAAACTTCCATCAACATCGCTCAACAAGTTTGGGGTTACAAGCGTGTGGTAAAGGGCAGTGTAAAATAATTCTTTCTGCACGTCGTCGGCTTCAATATCTATTTTCTTCAAATGATTATTCCAGTTGGTGGCAGCTTGATTTTTATATTTTTCAAAATCCCAATCTGGCATTTCTGTTCGCAAATTCATCCTGGCACCCTCAATACTTGTAGAGGAGATTCCTGTTTTAACTAATAATTCTTTGGTTTTCCCAAAAGTAAACAACGCCTGCAACGTGCTGTCGTTGGCATTTTTTATATTTTTTTGAATGGCGTTTTTAACTTTTATCAAATGACTGCTTATGGGTAAGCTGAATTTCATCACAAAATATACATTCTGCTGAGGTGCCCAACCTTTGGATTTTTTATAGCCACTGACAGTAAACATATCTTCTACCTTTATTTCGCAATTGGTTACCAAGTCTGGTATCCATTGATTTTTGGCCCCGTAAATAGAATGTTCTAAATCGAGGAAGATACCTTGCAATGGATTGACTTTTGTAAAGGTATATTTTTGAAAGCCACACCGACTAGTCGTAGTTAGTGCTACAGTGGTTTTTGGCTTATCTAAATAAATGGAATAATAGCCAGGGCTTGCCTTTTCAGTTGCGTGCGAAAAGGAGGATGAAAAAATTGGAAAATTTTTATCAAATTTATTTTCAACAATACTAACTGGCATGGTAAGTACATCGCCCAAATCGCCCAGCCCAGTGCCGCTAAGGTGTGTGTGGCTAAATCCAAGAATTACTGAATCTTTATAATTGTACCCAGATGGATCTTTGATGTCGGTATCGGGGCTTAGTTGTACCATACCAAACGGCACAGTAGCACCAGGAAGCATATTGCCCTCGTCTGTAGTACCTACAAAAAGATTGACATATTTGGTCAAATTTTGAGCAAATATAGGTTGGCACAATACTTCTAAAACAATTAAAATCGAAATTAATTTTTTCATGAATTACTTTGCAGGAGTAGGAAGTTCGGCCAATATACGCTCTGCAATTTTAAGCATATTTTCGGTTACTATTTGCTGTACATTGTTGGAGTTGGAATTGTAATGCAACTTAAATTTATTGCCTGCAATCTGTTTTCCGCTGGAATTAAAAATTGAAAAATGTGTTGTAAAAGTTCGGTCAAAATTCTGTGCAGCCCTGTCTAAGCAGTTCTCGTAGTTGGTCTTTACTTCAAATTGATTGATGAATACATAATAATCCGTATTGTATTTGCGGTTGAAATAATTGAAAAATTCAGGATTGCGAATCAGAACGCCAAAGTATTTTCCATTGTCACGAGCTGTTACTGCCTTCTTTCCCGACTCGTCGTTGGTTATCTTTTCTTTCTGTTTTTGTAACCACGATTTATTGTTGTTGCTAGTAGCTTTTTGCTGTTGTACTACGATAGGCTCAACATAATTGGGGTTGTAGAGTGCCTCTTGGTAATTGTAAGTTACGGAGCTGTATATTTTATTAAGGTCTGAGATAGAGTCATTGGCTTTGCCCCCCAGTAAATGAATGTTTTCATAAGCGGGAAAAA
>JAAFID010000240.1 GCA_013297765.1 Cytophagales bacterium
GGGAAGGGGGAGATTGGTAGGTAATGCATTACAAAATTTTTCGGAATTATTTAGAGCTTTGCCAATTGTAAATTCTGGAGTGCATTTTGGAAGCAGGATAGCTTTTGATAAAGAAAATTTTATATATCTGTCAGTAGGTGATAGAGGTACACCAGAGAATGCTCAAAATATAAACAATCACGCAGGAAAGGTGATAAGATTGAAAGATGATGGCAATGTTCCTGCCGACAATCCTCTTGTTGGTAGAGCCAATGCTAGACCAGAAATTTTTTCATGGGGACATAGAAACGTTCAGGGCATGGCAATGAATCCTGCAAGTGGCTTAATATATACACATGAACATGGACCTAGAGGAGGCGACGAACTCAATGTGCTAAAAAAGGGAGCAAACTATGGGTGGCCCACCATTACTTTTGGTGTGAATTACAATGGTACTATTGTCTCTGAAGATACGGCTAGAGAAGGCCTTGAACAACCTATTACGTACTGGGTACCTTCTATAGCACCTTGTGGATTGGCTTTTATACAAAGTGCTACTCAGGCAGATGAGGCAGAGGTTTTGATTGGTGCATTGGCGGGTACGCACTTGCACTGGCTTAAATTAAAAAATAATAAAGCTGTGCGTTCAGGTAGAAATCTAATAGGTTATGCTCGGTTTAGAGATGTAGAGCAAGCACCCGATGGAAAACTATATGCCCTAACAGAAAGCCCTAATCGGTTGATTAGGATAAAACCTAGTGCTATTACTGCTACAAATGTAAATACGAATTCTAGTATTTTATCTGATATTCAAATATTTCCTAATCCTACTGAATGTAATGCAACATTACAAATCTCATTACATACCTCTGAACAAGTCACAATAAAAATCCTGGGTATAGATGGAACAGCAATCAAGTGGATTCAACAGCAAAACCTTGATGCTGGTGTTCATCAAATTGAACTTCCTAATATCATAATTCCTCAAGGTGCATACCATATAGAGATAACTCAAGGTAGCTCAAAGAGGGTTGTAAAATGGATTAAATTGTAAGTTCACTTTAGGTTCAAGCCGAAATTACCCTCACCTCATATTCACAATCGTAACGCCAGCACCACCACGATCGGCATGCTCGTCTGTTACTGATTTTATTTCTTTGTAAGCCAATAGTTTTTCACGAATAATTCTCCTCAAAATACCATCGCCTTTGCCGTGAACTATTCTTAATTCGTGAACACCAAATATAATGGCATTATCTACCAAATTGATTATTTCCATCATCACATCTTCGCCACGCATACCCCTATAATCTACATGCGGAGAAAAGCTGGATAGTTTTTCATTCATGTTTAAATTTTGTCTAGTAGAGCGATTTTCCTCCACCATTAGCTCTCTGTAATCTCGCCTGTTTGCACGCACCAATCGGTCAAGTTTTACTTTCGAGTTTAGCGAACCTATCGTTATTTCGGCGTCTTTTCCTTTTATTGATACCAGTTTGCCTATAGCATTGTTGTCAGTAAATTTTACCCAGTCGCCTATTTTTAGTGGGCTGGTATCTATTTCATTTTCCACATCTGCCATGTCTTGCTCTACAACTTTTGTAGGTACTGGTTGATGTACATATTCTTCTAGCTTTTTAATTTCTTCCCTTGCAGTTTTTGTAATCACTTTATCAGCCCCCGATTCTCTAATGTCTCGTATGGCCTGTTCTATTTTTTTATTTACATCTACCAGCAGCAACTTGGCTTTTGCCTTGGCCTCTGCTATGTACTTGTTTTTATTTAATTGTAAATCTTCTTGCAGTTTTTCATATTTTTTTACCCGCTCTTCAAACTTTCTTTCTAGGGCTAGGGCATTGTTATTTTTATTGTAAAATCTTGTTTTTTCTATTTCTAATTTTCTAATCAACTCGTCCAAAGCAAGCTGTGTAGAGCCTAATTTTTCTTTTGATTTGTTGATGACCTCTTCGGGAAGCCCTATTTTACGGGCTAGTTCTAGGGCAAACGAACTTCCTGGTGCACCTACTTCTAGTTTGAAAAGAGGTTCCAATTTATCCATATCAAATGCCATGGCTCCATTTACCAGCCCGTCGGTACCATCTGCAAGCGATTTTAGGTTGGCAAAGTGCGTAGTGATAACCCCAAAAACTTTTGCGTCATTTAATTTTTCCAAAATGGCCTCGGCAATAGCCGCACCAAATTGAGGTTCAGTACCACCGCCAAATTCATCTATCAATATTAAACTTCTTTTGCTAGCATGAAATAAAAAAGCCTTCATGTTTGTCAAGTGTGAACTATACGTACTTAAATCATTTTCAATTGATTGCTCATCTCCAATATCTATCAAAATATCTTGAAATATACCGAAAGTAGAGCGGTCGGCACACGAAACCAGTAGCCCACATTGCAACATATATTGCAACAGTCCCACCGTTTTCAAGCAGATAGATTTGCCCCCAGCATTGGGGCCAGAAATAAGTAAAATTCTTTTGTGCTGATCTAGTTTGATACTTAGCGGAACTACTTGCTTTTGCAATTTGCTAAAACTAAGGTGCAGCAGTGGGTGTCTAGCCTCCAGTGCATCTATAAGTAATTCCTTTTTTAGCAATGGTATGCACCCATTTATCTGAATCGCGAATTTGGCTTTGCACCTTATAAAATCTATCAACCCCAAGAAAGTGTAGGCTTTGCTCAATTCTATTTGAAAGCCACTGAGGAAAGCAGTTAGTTCTGTAAGTATTCTTACAATTTCTCGTTTTTCTCTATTTTTTAAATCTTGAATTTCATTGTTTATTTCCAGCACTTGAGTAGGCTCCAGAAATACCGTTTGCCCAGTGCCCGATTCGCCATGTACAAATCCTTTTACCTTTCTTTTAAATTCAGCAAGCACGGGCAGCACCATGCGACCATTGCGTATGGTTACGCTACTGTATTCGGTGCAATAGCCATCTCTTACCAAAGCACGCAGCAAGCGGTCTAGCTCTTTGCGAATGTTGCTTTCTTCCTCTAAAATACTTTTGCGAATTTGCCTCAATTCTTCCGATGCGTTGTCTCGTACCAACCCATGGTCGTCTATTACCTCATTTATTTTTTTATAAATCTTTGGGTCTAGTGGTACTTGGTTAGCTAGTGTTTTTAAGGTGGGAAATTCCTCGGTTTCTTCAAAAAATTCCAAACATCTACGAATGGTATTCAGCGACGATTTTATTTCAAAAAATGCCTCAGGCTCTAGGCAAATACCTTCAATGCGTAGCTGAGAAAGATAGGCAGTAACGTCTATAAAATTTTGGGAAGGAAATAATAATTGCTGTTCTAATATTTGTTTAAATTCATGGGTCTGCAATAATAATTTTGAAACTAAATCAAAATCTGTAGAAAACCTCATTTTTTCTACATAAGCACTCCCAAGGGTCGATAAACATTCAGCTTTAAGCAGCAATCGTATTTGGTCAAATCCTAATTTTGATTCTAAATCTTGCGGGTAAATCATTGAAAAAATGAAATTGTAAATGTTGAGTTCGTTAGCTGCAATAATTT
>JAAFID010000241.1 GCA_013297765.1 Cytophagales bacterium
GCATTAGTAAGACTGCCAAAAGTAGTGTCCGCAAAATTTACTAAATTTGCGTGCTGTTTGTAAAGCGAATAATCGCACAAAACAGTACCATATTCTTCTATAAATCTATACCACCTTTTCAAATTTGGTGCTATAGTAGCAGGTATAGCCACTATATTGTTGAGCTGCAAAGCTTCACTTGCCGTTAATTCTCTATCAAAAAGTTTTATATCATAATACTCAGACGCAGCTGGTAAATACAATAAAGGTGGGTTATCTAAAATCCATTGGTTGATAAAGAAATTTTGAAAATCAAAATTTGGTATCAACGGAATATCCTCGACTCTGCCATAAAAATCTACCATTTCAGCATAAACCGCAGTGCCATTTACATAAATTTTTGTGGTTTCGGTGATAAATCCAGCAGTTTTTGTAGCACAAATATTGATAATTTCGTTATCTGTGTATGTATTTGGCAATGTACCAAATACAAAAAAACCATTATATCCTATGCCAATTTGTTTAGTATCTGTCCGTAAAATAATGCTAAAAGCATTTCCACTATATCCATTATCAAAACCACCTAAACAAGCCACAAAACAATGTTTATTGGTAGTGGGCAAAGGTTTTATTCTTGCAAATAGGGTGATTTCTCCATCTCCAATAATGTTGATGTCATTAGTCGGACAATCTACATAGTCGTTGATGTCGTCTGCTTGCAAACCTCCTGTATTACTTTCCAATAAAACTATCCTTTCTTGTTCTTGTGCCATATTATAAAAAGATTAGTGCATTAAAAGTGGCATTATCTCCCATGTTGCTTGTAAATGTAATAGTGCCTACAGTTACTTCGTATCTTATCTGATTTGTCAAAACCCCTAATGTAGTAACTGCAATACCTGCTACTTTAGTAAGATTACCAACTCGAATATCTGGAAAAATTGCAACCCCATTCACTAAAGTTAGGGTTACAAGTTTGGCTTGCTGTGTAGGTACATATACAGGATTTTGCTCAAATTCTGTATTATTTCCAATCACAGAATTTGCTGGCATTGGTGCAAGTAAGCCATTGTGTATAGAATTTTCTTGCACTTCAGCCGTAATTTCTCTGGTATCTGTATCATACAGAAAATTAATCGTACTTGAATTTCGCAAACTATTTCCTACAGCATCTTTTGCTTGGTCATTAGTGTATGGATTTTCTATGTTAGGAAATTCCAATAACATCAACCGCAAAAAGTCTATCCCTCCAATACTTGACGTAGTTCCTCCTACTTTATCGACAGGGATTTTCCAATTATTGACCTCTTCCACTATTTCTGTCGATAAATCTGCTGTTGGTAATTGATATATGCGTTTTTTTGCCATTGGAATAAGTTTTTATTTTTTATTTTACTAATACTTTGATTGCTATTAAAGCTACAACGCCAATTCCTGCGTACATCAGTTTTTTGTTAAACTCGGCATCATCTGTTTTTGCTTGTAGAGTGCCTTTATCTTGTGTCTTGGTTTGAGCATTTTGGGCATTTTGGGCTGTGGTTAGTCCATTTGCTTGTACGGTGCTTGCTGCAATCACTTTTTCATCTTTGATAGTAGGAGGTACTTTGCTGGTATCTACTACTGCATATTCTTTACCTGTATTTGGTGCTACTACAGTGGCTGGCTTGCCATCTGCATTGGTAACTACAACTGCTACAGGAGTTCCGTTGCTATCCAAAGTCGTTTTAGCAATATCTTTTCCTGTCGACATATCCACAATAGCTTTGGTAACAGGCTTTTCGGTACTATCTGCTGCAATTTGGATTACTGTATTCGTGGCTACATCAACCGCTAAAGTAGTTTCTTTTGGTGCTTCTGTAACGGGTTTATTTTGGCTATCTACAGCTTGCTTTTCTAATGCAATCTCTATAGTTGGTTCTTTTGGTGCAAAAAGCACTTCTTCTTCTTTAACCTGTAAAACATCTTTTTCTACAGGTGCAGTTGCCATAATTTTAATCGTTGGTGTTGAGCCATTTGTAGGCTTTGTAGTTGGTATAGGCAAAGAAATAAATTTTACCTCTGTAGTGTTATCTACATCGAAATTGCCAACTTCTATTTGTGTTTGTGTAAGTGTTTCGTTGTCTATATCGATTTCTTTTTCTTTACCCAAAAACAGGATTTCTGCGATTTTGTCTTCGTCTAATTCGCCTACTCCTCGTTTTTTTCTATATCCATAGCCACTAATTCCTACTGCTTGTTGGCGAGTCAAAATCATATATACAGTGTCTTTGCTTTTTTCAAAATCAATAATGTTTTGTTGGTTGCGTGTTGCCAAATTGGCATCATCTATAATTTTTTTGCCTGCAATCGCCAAAACATTTGGATAGTTGATTCTTGCGAATACAGTACCAATATAACTCCACTCACTACACATTGCTGCAAGTGCATTTAAGTTGTTATATTCTGCAATCAAATTATCATCTACTCCTGCAATCAAATCTTTTTTCATAGATTCTAACTCGATTCTGCGACTATCTACCGTGTTTTTCAAATCGGCTAATTGCCCACTTGTAAGCATACGTGAGTAACGTCTTTCTATTTTTTGAAAGTCGCTATAGATTCTGCTGGATAGATGATTAAAGTCATCTATCAAGGTAGTTTCATCTGCAATATTTACCGAGCCTGCTGGTCTTTGGCTGTATGCCCTATATTTGGCATTAAAAAGCCTAATTTCGTTTCGTAAACCTCCAAACTCTACAGGCAAACTTAGCAACAACAAAGGCAATACTTGCATATACGCACTTCGCAAAGCATTTTCAATGTCGTAAGGTTGAATGTTCAAATTTGTGCGATTTCTCCTGTAAATATTGGCAAAATCACTCAACGCACCACCCACTAAATAGAATGGCACAGATTTGTTTTCATTATTTTTGTTTGGTAATACTCTTTGTCCGTTCATAATGGCTTATTTTTTATTTTTACTATTTTTGTCTGTTAGCTTTGGTTTTTTAGACTTATAGACTGCTACGCCTGTACCTATAGCTAAGGTAGCTACTGCCCCTCCAATCAACCACCATTTATATTTACTAAAAAAACTTTCTTCGTCTGCTGGCGGTGCTACGCCATTTTCGGTACTTGGTGTACTTGGTTTGTCGGGTTTTTTAGTCCAATCTGCTGGCTTTTCGTAGATTTGATTGCCTAATTTTACCCCTGTTTTGTCTGCATTGATTACTTGTTGATTACCTGCTTGCAATAGTCTTTCTCTTTCTGCTGCCTCTCTTTCTGCCTGTTCTCTTGCAAGTCTATTAGCAAGTTCTGCGTTTCTTTGGTCTTCAAACATTTTTTGTTCAGCTTCTCTCCGCAGTCTTTCTGCCTCTGCTTGCTGTTGCATCGATATCATACCTTGTCGCAGTTTTTCGGCATCTTCGAGTCTTTGTCTATCCAAAATTTGCTGCTGAATACGAAAATCCTCTTGCTGTCTTGCAAATTCGGCTTTCCGTTGTTCCTCAATCAATTTGTCTTGAGCCTGT
>JAAFID010000243.1 GCA_013297765.1 Cytophagales bacterium
AAGCTTATTATCAAAGGAAAGTTATTGAAGAAAAGAAAAACAAAATGCTTGTAATAAATGCAGTAAGAAATAAACTCATTCTAAGAATATTTGCCTGTGTTAAACAGAATAGAAAATATGAAAAAATTTATACGAAATTAGTTGCTTGAATCATAGAAATCATAAGCATACCGATGAACATCGGTACAAGCAGACAGACAATGGCTTGTTGAAAAAGAATAAATTTGGCACTGGCAATTATTACGTGAACACATCTTTATTTGAATTGCTGAGTGATAGGTAGCGACTGCGAACAAGGCTTCATCGAATGCTATCATATAAAGCTTAAAAGAACTATTAGGCTGCAGAAAAACAAAAGCCTCACAACAGTTGTTGATTAAAAGACTAAATTAATCGTTTAGGCATTGTATTTTTACAAATTCATTTTTTGAAAAATTCCCATATTCATGAGCAAAGCAAAAAGCACGACTACGCCCGATAGCACAGGTCACGACTACATCGAAATTTTTGGTGCGAGAGAGCATAATTTAAAAAATATTGACGTGTCTTTCCCTCGCAATCAACTGGTGGTTATTACTGGTATTAGCGGTAGCGGAAAGTCTTCTTTGGCTTTCGACACTATATATGCCGAGGGGCAACGCAGGTATATGGAAAGTTTTTCTACCTACGCAAGGTCATTTATAGGTAATATGGAGCGGCCAGATGTAGATAAAATCAATGGCCTAAGCCCTGTAATTTCCATAGAGCAAAAAACAACCTCCAAAAATCCACGCTCTACCGTAGGCACTGTTACTGAGATTTACGATTTTATGCGATTGCTATTTGCCCGTACCGCCGATGCCTATTCTTATGTAACAGGCAAGAAAATGGTACGCCAGTCGGAAGACCAAATTATAGAACACATTCTTATCCATTTTTTACAAGAGAAATTATACATATTAGCCCCTGTGGTGAAAGGGCGTAAGGGTCACTACAAAGAATTGTTTGTACAAATTCGCAAAATGGGCTATACCAAAGTGAGGATAGATGGAACTATAGAAGAAATAGTGAATGGTATGCAGCTAGACCGCTACAAAATTCACGATATAGAAATAGTAATAGACCGCATAGTGGTAGATGCAGAAGACCGATACCGCATAGCACAGTCTGTAGGCACTGCACTAACTCAAGGGAAAGGCGTAATGATGATATTGCCGCTGGAAAGCAAGACAAAGCCAAATGAAGCCCAATTCTTTTCCAAATATCTGATGGATCCTATTTCGGGCATCGCATACGATGAGCCAGCCCCAAATATGTTTTCGTTCAACTCGCCTTACGGAGCCTGCCCTACTTGCAATGGGCTGGGAACTATTGAAGAGATTACCGAAGAATCCATAATACCTGATAAGACTTTAAGCATAAGCCGTGGTGCCATACTGCCACTAGGCGAGTATAGGGAAATATGGATTTTCAAACAGCTAGACGAAATTTTAAAAAGGTATAAAAAAACCCTTGCTACACCTGTGCAAGATTTGCCAGAAGAAGTAGTTCAAATAATTCTTCACGGCACAGAGGAAACGCTGAAGATGAGGTCGCTCTCTGGCAATGTGTACAATTATAAATTTGAAGGCATACTTAGCTTCCTGCTGAAGCAACAAGATTCAGGTTCAGAAAAAACATTGAATTGGTTGGCCGATTATATGACCATTCGCAAGTGTTCGGATTGCCATGGAGCAAGGCTGAAAAAAGAATCTTTACATTTTAAAATAGATGATAAAAACATTTCAGAATTAGCACAATTGAGTATAGGCAAACTTTCAGAATGGTTTAAAGATTTAGAAACTCGCCTCAGCTCTCGGCAAATAAGTATTGCAAGCGAAGTATTGAAAGAAATAAGAAAACGCATTGGGTTTTTGTTAGATGTGGGGCTAGATTACCTTACCCTAGACCGACCATTGCGGACACTATCAGGCGGCGAGGCTCAGCGAATTCGCCTAGCTACGCAAATAGGCACACAACTGGTAGGCGTACTTTATATTCTTGATGAACCCAGCATAGGGCTACACCAAAGAGACAATGAAAAACTAATCAATGCCCTTAAAAGTTTGCGAGACATAGGCAATAGTGTGGTGGTAGTGGAGCATGATAAAGACATGATGTTGGCATCGGATTATGTGATAGACATAGGCCCAGGTGCTGGGCGACATGGAGGCACCGTGGTTGGGCAAGGTACGCCCAAAGAACTGATGCAACTGAATACGCATACCGCACAATATCTCAAAGGTGAACTGACGCTAGACTACAGCAACCGCCGCCAAGGCAATGAGAAGCAATTGGTGATTACACACGCCACAGGCAATAATTTGAAAGATGTAACCTTGACGCTACCCTTGGGCAAGATGATATGTGTGACAGGCGTATCGGGCAGTGGTAAATCTACCCTTATTCACGACACACTTTTTCCTATCTTAAATAAATATTTTTTCAATTCTAAAAGAGAACCGCTACCCTATAAAGAGATTACAGGGCTAAAAGACATTGACAAAGTAATAGAAGTAGATCAATCGCCTATAGGCCGCACGCCTAGGTCGAACCCTGCCACCTATACCGAGGTGTTCTCGGAAATTAGAACGTTGTTTTGCCAGCTGCCAGAAGCAAAAATTAGAGGTTACAAACCAGGGAGATTTTCTTTCAATGTATCGGGTGGGCGTTGCGAAACGTGCGAGGGTGCTGGCATGAAACTGATAGAAATGGAATTTTTGCCAGATGTATATGTGCCTTGCGAAACCTGCAAAGGCAAGCGTTACAATAGAGAAACACTAGAAATAAGATTTAAAGGAAAATCAATTGCCGATGTGCTAGACCTTACGGTAGAGCAGGCAGTAGAATATTTTGAAAGCATACCCAAAATCTGCCGAAAAATTATTGCTTTACAATCTGTAGGCCTTGGCTATATAACGCTAGGGCAACATGCCAATACCCTTTCTGGCGGTGAGGCACAACGTGTGAAATTGGCCACAGAGCTGTCGAAAAAAGATACTGGAAATACGCTTTACATTCTCGACGAGCCTACTACAGGGCTGCACTTTGAAGACATTCGCCAATTGATGAATGTGCTAAATATGTTGGTCGATAAAGGAAATACGGTGCTAATCATCGAACACAACCTAGATGTAATAGGTATGGCTGATCATATCATAGATGTAGGGCCAGAGGGCGGTGACAAAGGGGGAGAAATTATATGCCAAGGTACACCAGAAGAAATCATCAAAAATAAACGTAGCCATACCGCTAAGTTTTTGAAAATGGAGATGGAGGCTAATGTTATCAACGGTCGCAGACCTTGATAATCGTTAAGTTAGTTGGTTATAAATATATCTATCTTACCATCAACAAAGTCTGCGACTGTTGTTGAGGTA
>JAAFID010000244.1 GCA_013297765.1 Cytophagales bacterium
TTACTTCAATAATTTTCCCACCTCTGCCACCTTTTGATATAGCCCCGCCTCCTTGTGCATCGGGAAAGGCTGGCACTTGAGCATGCAAAACAGCCATGCTGACTATAGTAACAATTGATAATAATATCCTTTTCATAATACTAAATTGCAAGAATGTTATTGGGAATCTTGGGGGTAAAGCCTCTTTCTATTTTCTAGTTCCCTTCACTAAAGCCAAGGGCTATTCACTCACAAACGTAAAACGTAACAACGTAAAACGTAAAACTTACTACTCCTTTACAAACCGCTGCACACGCTCGCCTGCCTCAGTCTTGATTTTAATAATATAAATTCCTGTCTTTAGGTTTTCAATATTGATGCTACCACTGTTTACAACGCCTGCTTGTAGGGCTTTGCCCTCTATGCTGGTGATTTCATAATTGGAATTATTGACCAAATTGCCTGATACAAACAATTCAGTTTTGGCGGGGTTGGGGTGTAGGGAAAAAACTAAATTATTAACCTCTATATTTTCAAGTGACAACACTCCATTCACAGCTATTGTCATATTTAACTTATTGTACCCTGTACTGTCTTCCAAAATATCTTTATTGGCCAACCGAATGCTGTACTCTGGCCGTGTATGGATAGAGGGCATACGGTCGGGCAGGTTCAGCAACACATCGTAGTTGCCATCTTTCATACCTGCTGGCAATTGTGCTTTGGCTACCAATACGGCATTTTCTAGCCCTCCTGGCAACCACAATCTGTTCTCTTGTGGATTTGCGTGAACTACGGGCAAGATATATTTCTGTTTTGTGGTCTTGTTTCTAATCACCAATTCTATATCTCTTGGGTTTACGGGTCTTGCCCAGCCATCATTGTACATAGTCATGGTCAGCACTAGGGTATCTTTTACCTTCAGCGTGGTATTGGCAATACTGGCTTGGGCAAGTCTAAAACGGTAGCCTAACTGGTTTTCAAATTTTTGGTATGCACCAGCATCTACCCATTTTTGGTAGATGTCTTGGGTGTGAGCCTCTACATTGGGGTTGCTCAAGGCAACATAATGAAATGTTTCAGCCTCTTTTAACCAGTCGCTAGGCTCTAGAGAAATGTCCTCAAAATGGTCGCAGTGAGCCGACATAGGCAGGTAGCGTGTTTCGGGACTCCAGTTATCCTTATGCTCTGGCACTTTGTACGAGAGTATATCGCCAGCTCCAAAGTTGGCATACCAGCTGCCTAGCCTCGATTGGTTAGAGCCTGAATAAGCGGTAGTAGTATTCAAGGGAGTTGTGAACCCAAATGAACCGTAGGAAGATGGATTTCTGTATAAAACTACAGGATAGCGCACACATAGAAACCTGTCTTTAGGCAGCACTTCTAATACTTTCAATACTATATTTTTCCCACTTTGTGTGAGGCCTACTGTCTGCGGTACATTGTGCCCAATAAAAGAGGTGTGCATCTCGCCCCAGTTGCCTATGAAACCCATCTCTAACCACGCAATAATGTCTTTATTATTGGTAAAGAATGGTTTTAATTGATCTAGATGGATTTTGGCATTTTCCTCATCGGCATCTGCCCTAGAAATGCTGTGATTCCAGTTGTAAGCAAATCTATAAAATACTTTCATGCCTTTTTTCCTCACAAGGTCTGCTTCTGCCTGCAACTGGTCTAGGTAGGTTTGGGGCAATTTTCCAGTAACGGTTGGTAAAAGGGTGATGTGCTTTATCATTCTATAGCCTTTTTTAAAGTAATCATCCAACAATTTTTCAGTAGCCCAGTTGTTGCTATTGTTGAAATAAGTGGGCTTCAATTCATAAAATACAAACCACCCTCGCTCTGGATTGGGCGTAGTCTCGGTAGTGGCGGTATAAAATACTGTGGGGCTAGGATTTTGTGCCAATAAAAGATTAGCTTTCAAGGCAAGTATTGCACTTGCCAAAAAGATTGTTTTTAAATTTGCTTTCATACCTATTGAATTTAAAATTTAAACCATATTCCATTGATTTATTTAAAGTGAGCTCTATTGAATTTTTCAAACGTGAAACGTAACAACGTACCACGTAAAACTTATTCCTTTACAAACCGCAGCACCTTTTCGCCTACTTCGGTCTTTATTTTAATAATATAAATTCCAGTTTTCAGGTTTTCTATATTGATATTACCACCGCTTACCGCACCTGACTGAAGGGCTTTGCCTTCTATGCTGGTGATTTCATAATTGGAATTATTTACCAAATTGCCTGATATAAAAAGTTCGGTTTTGCTAGGGTTTGGGTGCAGGGAAATGTGAATAGCGTTACTAGTAGTATTTTCAATATTAGTAATTGCATTTGCACATGACACTAAGCTATTGATGTATTCTTCTAGCATAGTATAGCCACTAGCAGCAATGGAATTGCCATCGTTAGCATCGTTCATATTCAGTTTATTCCCTTTTTCCCAATCGTCAGGCATACCATCATTGTCAGTATCTGTAGGGGCTTTGGTACTGCTGTACACTGGCCACCCACCCACTTCTGTTTGCGAATTGATGATTTTACCAGTTCCATTTTTTACATTGTTGGCTATACGTGTATCTACAGCATCTCTTTTGGGGTAATTTGCCCCAGCATTTTCTAGCACTTCATCATAAGCATTAGTTGCACTGGCAATGGTTACGCTACTGCCGTTCAACGCAACAGCATTCACTGCAAAAGTTCTGTCTCTGCTGCGTAAAATATTCAATTCTGGGTCGGTAGCAAGTGGCCTGCCTGCACCAATATTGTCTTTTATAAACAATTTACTTGAAGGATCCATATTGCCATTGGCCCTAATGCCCCAAGTATTGAAACTTGCTGCTCCTGCAAGTAGGGTGTTGCCAATCATATTGCTATAGGTAGGTTGCAAGGGGGTATGCCCTTCATTTTCTAACAAACCAATATAAATTGCATTGTAATCATCCATACCCCAGCCTGCCATTACATTGTTCACTATTTCTGTGGTAGTACTACCTTTTATCATGGGGTTTCTATCATAGTTGTAGGCAAATAAATTGTGGTGTACCGAAATATTTCTTGCCCCATCGCCTATCAACAATCCTTTGCCATGCGGCCCTTTGGTATGTAGGCTGTTGTGCAATGCCTCTGCAATCATGCACCACTGAATAGTGATGTCTTTGCAAGGAAACCAAGTACTCATGGTTTCATCTATCCCCCAAGATGCAGAGCAATGGTCAAAAATTACATTGTATGGCGGTGTGGTTTCATTTTGAATTTCAAAACAATCTCGATTGTCGGGATTGACACCAGAATCATACTCGGCATTGTCGCCTGCACGAGAACGAATGTAACGCACAATCACATCATGAGTATTGACGCTTAG
>JAAFID010000245.1 GCA_013297765.1 Cytophagales bacterium
ATATTGATTTTGAAAAAGTATCCATCGACATCTCGCCAAACCTAGGTATGCCCGACGGTATGGCTATAGATAGCGAAGGTATGCTGTGGGTTGCAATATGGGGCGGCAAAGGTGTTTTTAGATACCATCCTGAAAATGGTCAATTACTAGATACCGTTTACGTAGATGCCCCTCACGTTACCTCCTGTGCCTTTGGGGGCGAGCATTTAGACCACCTCATTATCACTACTGCCAGTGTAGGTTTATCGCCAGCAGATGCTATAAAATATCCTAAAAGTGGCGATTTGTTTGTGGTCAAAACCAATGTAAAAGGGGCAAAATCCAATCTACACAGGTTAGTGTAAGATTACTTTATTGGGTGGTGGCGGTGATAAGTGAAAATACATGAACTAAAGACTAGTGTGGTTTGTGGTCTATGGCATCAATAGAAAAATCTTACATGGTTTGCTTGACAATAATTCGTGAGAAAAAGGAAAAGTAAGGTCTTATAAATTGTAGAATTATAAGATCTTACTTCTGCAAATTATACACTACTGACTTACCATTATTTTTTGATAAGTACTATTGCCATCACTTTCTATTTTTAATAAATACAAACCATGTGGCAATCCTTTTATTGACAAAGAGGTAGCATTTACATTGTTTGTTTTATGAGATTGCAACTCTATACCAGTATAGGTCAATATTTTTATATAATAATTGCCAGTTTGTACAAATTCTAAATTTATTAAATCATTTGCAGGGTTAGGATACACTTTGGTTAATGCATTGCTTCTGGCTTCTTGTTCTGTAGCAAGAATATTCGCCATTGGATATTTCCAAATTCCATCTCTAAAAGTGGTTACAAATAACGAAGTTTCAGATGCACCGATTTGGTATATAGAGGAGGGCAATTCGCCAATGGCAATACTATTCCATTGGTTGTCTTTTAAATAATACAAGCCTTTTTCGTGATGGCAGAATAATATTCCATTCAATTCTTTTATGCCTACATTATTTTCTGCATTAATTGTCGTAATTTTTTCCCAAGTAACTCCATTATTGGCCGATGATAAAAGTCCTAAGCTGTCGCTAGTTAAATAATGTACGTTTTTATATTTTAAAATATTTCTAATTCTTAGCTTGAGTGCAATTAGCGAAGCGTCTTTCCAAGTCAAGCCTTTATCTAGTGAGTATAATTGTTTAGAATAATTTTGACCAACATTATCGCTTATTTCTATTTTACAGATCTTATTTTCAATCCAATTATTCCCACTATATTCTATGCCTTTCTTTATCCCATCAATTTTAACTTCGGTAAAACTTATTCCAAAATCAACACTATTGTAAATTCTAAAAAAAGGTTTTTTGATAACTTGAGTCTTGTAAATACCAGTAGATAAATCAATCACACGATTTGTTAATTCTGTTACGAATTCAAATCCCATAATTACAATCTGATTTTCATTTTTGGAAATATTATAGGTCATAAATTGAGGAGGCAATCCCATTGATTTATTCCAAGATTGTCCATTATTAGTAGAAATATTAAAAATACTTTTTCCAGCAAAATCATTACTACGTGGACTCCACGTAGTATCTCCAGCCTCGACTCTATATACATAGTAGGGAGAGTCGAGTGAATCTAAACCAACTGAAAAAACTTTTTCCCCAGAAATAAAAGTTTGAGGTGTATTGAATCTTGAATTACCTTTTGGCACATTGAAGGCAAATGTATAGGTCTTGCCTTCATCTACAGATTTGTAATAACCGAATTTCATTGTTTTAGCATATATAGTATTATTATCAATCTCGAAACCCCACATGGTAGAAGACGAACTCGCAATTGGCAATCCGTTACCACTATTATTCCATATTTTACCATCATCTGAAATTTGAATTCCATTTTCAGGTGAGAAAGCAAAATACTTGTTAAAATAACATCCGTAAAAATTTAGTTCTTTATTTAAAGGAGATAATAGTGACCAAGTACTTCCTTCATCGGGAGAAGAGGTGGGGTATCTAGTATCAGCGGGCTTTGGTAACAATAAATCGCAGTATAGGTTAGGCACTGTATATGGTGACACCATTCCATTGCTCGACAATTGCCAGCTTGCACCTTGGTTCGTAGATTTATAAACTCCCCCAAACAGTGTACCTTGAAACCAAGCATTTCTATTTTTGTAAAAGCATATTGCACCTGCCACATTCAGCGGATTATCCCATTTCTTTTGCCACGAAACGCCCTTGTCAACTGAAATATATAAGCCTTGAGGATTATTATAGGTGAGGTAACCTGGCACCCCATAGTACATTGTATCATTTTCAATAATAAATTCGTCATTCAGATTATCAATAAAAGCATTCGGATAACCATTTGTATTTATAGAGATAGTAGTCAATGTCTTTCCTAAATCTTTGGTAATTAATAATCGAGCATTTGAAACAATGTATAAGTCACCTTTAGAATAAAATAATTTATTGCAATTATTTAATTTAGGAATCTTGGACCAAGTAATCCCTCCATCTGTTGATAGTAATAATCCAAATCCACTCGCACAAAACAGGCTGTTTCCTACAAAATCAAAATCTCTAATTGAAATAGTGCCAGTAAGAGACATTATAGTTGATTTTGTCCAAACAGAGCCCTCATCAGTTGAATAATAAATGCCTTTCTGAGTGCCAGCAAATAATGAGTCATTTTTGGCCTCGATTAATTCTATTGGTTCTTCTATATTGGTAGACTTGTATTGCCAAAACTCACCATTGTTAGTTGTCATATAAAACCCTTTTGAATTTGGGAAATAGTCCGTATTAAATGTTATTAAACTATTTTTACATTTTACAATTTTAGCAAATCTAACTTCTGGTAACCCTTTACTTGCATTAGTCCAAAATTCTCCATTGTTTGTACTCTTAAAAATACCTTGCGAAGTGGCGGCAAAGAGCATGTTGTCTTTTTCTATAATTTGAAAGATGCCATTGTTTCCTATATCACTAGTGTAATAATTGGTGTTTATCCATTGTGCATAATGAACATTGGGAATGGCAAAAAGCATTGCTGCCACGCATAGAAGTTTTTTCATAGTTGGTTGATTATTATTTCAAATTTATTTTAGTGTAATTAAAATTTAGAATAAGTTACATAGGTTCATTTTTACCCTATCACCACCGGTCCATTCTCATTAATCTTGGACACATAAACCTCGTTGCCGATGTTAATTTTTTTGAATTCAGCTTCCATCGCTCTGCCTACTCTTTCGGCAGTGTCACGGTCTTTGCTAAGGGTAAACATTGAAGGGCCAGAGCCAGATATGCTGCCGCCCAATGCACCTGCTTGCATGGCTGCTTGCTTTACCTCGT
>JAAFID010000246.1 GCA_013297765.1 Cytophagales bacterium
ACTTCATCATAAAATCTATCCAATGTGTTTTGTTTTTACTCAGCTCTTCGGCCAACTCGTCTTGCAGCCTTTCACTGATGCCGTAAGCAGCAAACACTTCTTTTACTTCCTCTTTTTCTTTTTCAGATACGTTGTCCACTTCATGTTCTTCTCTTTTATACTCGGCATTGTAGTGCTCTACCTCTGTTTTACCAGCCATATATCCACCCAATCCCAAAGAAATGGGCAGTGCCGAAGCAGAGGTTTTGAAAAGGGTATTGTCGTGCAACGATTACCATAAAGTTTTTAAAAAATTGTTGAAATATACCCCGCAAGAAAAAGAAATTACGCTAGAGCACATCACCTCGGCCGTCACGATGTATTACAGCAAATTTAGCAAATACGATGCTCCCTTTGACGAAGCTATAAATACCAGCAAGCCAGTATCTACAGTAGCCAAGGCAGGTTTCAACTTATTTATGAGCAAAGCCCAGTGTGCCACCTGTCATTTTGTGCCTCAGTTCAATGGGGTAAAACCTCCATTTGTCAATTCCGAATTTGAAGTGATAGGCGTACCCGATGCCAAAAATCTCCACAGATTAAGTAGCGATTTGGGTCGTTTTGAAATCAATGCTGCCACTGAAACTAGAAATGCTTTTAGAACAGGCTCGTTGAGAAATGCCGCTTACACCAAACCTTATATGCACAATGGGGCATTCACTACGCTCAAAGAAGTGATTGATTTTTATGATACTGGCGGCGGTGCAGGTAGAGGCTTGGTGGTACCTAATCAAACACTTTCCTCCGATTCTCTTCATTTGTCGGACATTGAAAAAAATAACTTGATAGCATTTATGATGTCGTTGAATGAAAATATTACATTTGAAAATTTTCCAGAGAAACTTCCTTTGTCAAAAAATAAAAATTGGAACAATAGAAAAGTGGCTGGCGAATATTAATATAAAATAAATGATCAAATACAGCATTATTGCCACCATTATAGCATCATGGCTACTACTCGTTGCCTGTGTGTCGCAGAAAAAACCAGCCTATGAATTGCCTGCTGCCATGTCGCCTGCCGTAAGAGAAGGATATGCCAAGCAATGTGACAAGGGGAAAATATTGTACGAAATCAACTGTGGGCCGTGCCATACTAAAAAAGTGAGAGGTAAAGCTATAATTCCTGATTTCTCGCCAGAGCAATTAGTTGGCTACGAATTGCGAGTATCTAACGCTAAGCACGAAAGCAACATTACAGAAAGCAGCGTTACTGCCGAAGAGCTGGGTTATATCATGACTTTTTTAAGCTATAAAATCAAAAATCCCATACCGAAAAAATGAGTTTTAAAAAAAAGCACCAATTTTGATTGGCACTTTTTAAAAATATTCACAAATAAATGAGCTAAACTTTTTTAGGTGGCAAGGCAAAAGCTATGGCCTCGTGCTCAAAATGTCCATTGTGCGAACCATCGCAAAATGGTTTGTTTTTGGAAAGACCGCAACGACAGATAGAAACAATTTCTCGCCCACCTAAGTCGTAAGTACTGCCGCTTTTATCTACGATTTCAAAATCGCCTTCTATGCGTACAGAACCATTGTTATTTATAGTAATTTTTGTTGCAGACATGCTAATATTGTGTTTAAGAAAAAAGGTTAAAATTAAAGCAAAATATGTTGTTATTTAGATAGTTTTACCTCTATCGCATTGGGTCCTTTTTGACCCATTTCTACTTCAAATGTCACCTTGTTATTTTCCTTAATTTTATCTATCAGCCCATTGATATGTACAAATACACTTTCTTGAGTTTCCATATCTTTAATAAAACCATAACCTTTGGAATCGTTGAAAAATGTTACAATTCCCGTTCTTACTTTTTGTACCACTACCGTATCATGCTTTGGCACTCCTAGGGCAATGTCTTCAGAACTAATTTTTACTATTTTTCTTTTTGGATCTGGAGGTGTAGAAGTAATGTTACCATTCTCATCTACATAAGCCATCATTTCCTCTAAATTGTTGCCGTCTTTAGCGTTGGCTTTACGTTCTTCTTTCTTTAGTACTTTGTCTTGTTTCTTTTTTTGTCTTTTCTTTTCCGCTTCCTTCTTGTTGAATGTGTCTTGAGATTTTGCCATAATTGACGCTTACTTATTGTATGTTAAGTGTGTGAATGTAGATTTTACAAAATTCTACCGATAATAATATAGTAATCTTACAATTTACAATATCTTTTTGTTTTTTATGCCACTATTTGTGGGAAGATTTGAAAAAAATATAGTATTGCAGAGGAAAAATTATTTTTTGTAATTATTCTGCAATCCTATATTTTTCACTGGCAAGGAACAATACATATTAATTTCCAAATAAGCCCTTAACTGAATTGAAGATATCCTTTGTCTCTGTAGAATTGTTATTGCTATTTTCTCCAAACATACTCATAGCACTAGAAATAAGACTACTATTTCCGCCAAGGCTGCTCATGATGTTTTGTAAATCAAAACTTTTATCGTTGGGGTCGTTGGTTTTGTGAATAAATTTATTCATCACCATAGGTATCAAAGAAGAGGCGATATTGGCTGCCGCAGCATTTTCGACTCCTAGTTTCGACATCAAGTTTTTCACCACATTGCCACTAATCATATCTATCATTCCGTTGCTACCATTGGCTGTATTGCCTTTAAACATGCCAGCCAAACTAGATAAGTCGCCACTGGAAACTTGATTTTTCAAACTATCCATAATTGCTGAGGTAGTGGTTTCTATCGCAGCATCGTTTTTCTCATTTGGCACAGCGCTATTGTTAATGATTGCATCGCCAGCATGTTCTCTAACAAGATTTAATAAATTTTCAAACATTGTAGTTGTTGTTTAGGTAAATGTATTTATTGGATATAATACTCGGATTGTGAAATTGTTTTAGTAGAATGAAATTTTTGATCACAAATTTTGAATTGTGTCAATGAGATTTTCGGGTTTAAAGTGTCCAATTAGTCTTTCTCTTTGGGGTTCAGTTGTCAACTGTTTGTACCCGTTGTCCCATGTGCAAAATAGTGGGTGGCAACTCGTCAGTACAAATAAAAAAATAATGATTAAATGCCTCATCTGTGCACCCAGTATGGGTATTTGATACCGAAAGTTACGTTCAACACCGTCTTCATTCTTGGCATTGCATGCCGAACGAAGACGGTGTTTTTGGTGGCTGCCTTTTTTTAAGTCAAGCTGTTTTCTGTTCACTTGTCATTTCTTTTGTACTCAATTATTTTCCAATGTCCTGTTTTGTCACTACCAACTCGTTCTATTTTTCTGTTGTCTCTATGTTCTTTAATTTTTCTTCTTACGGTGCTTAAACTCATTTTTAAGC
>JAAFID010000247.1 GCA_013297765.1 Cytophagales bacterium
CCCAAGAAATAGAAGATTGGGGAAAAGCATGGGTAGAAACAGAGGTATTTGGAAGCGTAGAATTTACTCCTTCAGTGTAATAGCTTAGTATTTACAAGGGTTGTAATCTAATATTAAAAATTTGCAAAAGGCCATATACATATCATGTCTGTTGATAGGGATAGCCCTAATGCCCTTGTGTGCCCAAAAGCACAAAGAAATATACACCTGGTACGACCCTTTGAAAATTCAGTTGAAAGAGCAGTATTTTGTACTGAAAAACAATGTTGCCATACTCGACAGCACCTACATTTGCTACTATACCAATGGCAAACCCAAATCGCACGGTAGCTATAGGCAAGGCAAAATGGAAGGTACTTGGAATTTTTATTTTGAGAATGGCAACTTACGTACCAAAGGAAATTACTTCAACGGAACTAGCAAAGGTCAATGGTATTACTACTTTGAGAATGGAAAGTTGAATATGAGTGGCGAAATAGTGGGCAACGAAAAAGAAGGTAAGTGGCAACATTACTATGAAAACGAGGCTTTGAAAAGTGAAGGTTGGTACAACAGAGGGAAGAAAGAAGGAATATGGAAGTATTACAATGAAGACGGTGCATTTAAGGCACAGTGTATTTTCACAGCCGACAAGGGCAAATACATAGAAGTGTACCCTAGTGGAAGCCGCAAATCAGAGGGCGATATTGAGGGGGGCAAAAGTAATGGGTTGTGGAAATATTATTACGAAAACGAACAGCTAAAAGCAGAAGGGCAGGAGAGAGACGGTATAAAAGAAGGCATGTGGAAATACTATCACCCTTCGGGAAAGCTGATGAGTGAAGGCGTGTACACCAAAGGCCTGACGAGTGGTAGCTGGAAATATTACTATGAAAATGGAAACCTAAGTTCGGAAGGGTTGCAAAAAGAAGGTAAGAAAGACGGCTACTGGAAGCTGTATTATAAAAATGGAAACTACAAAGGCGATGGCAATTTTAATGCTGGCGAGGGCGAGTATAAAGAATATTACGAAAGTGGAAAATTGAAAGTAGAAGGCTTTGTAGTCAATGATAAAAATGATGGGCAATGGCGGTATTTCTACGAGAGTGGTGTATTAGAGGGTACTTGTTTTTTCAATGAAGGTACTGGAAAATACACAGGTTACTATGAAAATGGAAAGCTGAAAATGGAAGGCACTATTGTAGATGGAAACAAATCTGGAATATGGACGCTGTATAAAGAAGATGGAACACTAGCAGGTTATTATCGCACCTACTACGACAACGATGTAGAAACTTTTCGCATTATTCCTGCTATCGCCGCAGATAGCGTAAGGAAAGATACTGTGGCTGCCTACAAACCCAAAGCCAGGCTACCTAAACGAAAATCAAGGTATTTTACAGAAAAAATCAACGAATTTCAGTCTATTATACTGGCAGCCAACCCGCTTTCAGTTATTTTGTATCGACTTCCTATTTCGGTAGAATATTATTTTCAAGAACGATTGGGGTATGAAATAGGAATGCAATATTACCGTGAACCGTTATTTACTTCTATTAAAAATATTCCTTTTGAAGACCCATTTCACAGGGGGGTATCATTATTTTTTAAACAAAAATTTTACCAGCCAGATCAAGAGATTGGTATGTTTTATTTTGGTCAAGAAATTAGATTTACTGGAATCACCCATTCTGTAAAATACCGAGACTCTACTGCTACAGGCAGCGATATGGTAAAGAGACCTTACATCAATGAATACTTGGTAGAATATTCGATACTCGTAGGCGACCGCATTATGGGCGATGCAAAGCGAAAAGGGCTTACGGCCGATTTGTTTGTAGGTGTGGGCATTGGCTATCGCATTCATACCAACTCGTGGGCAGGCGACAAGCCTGTTTACAGCCAATTGCTAAGAGGTACTGCACTTAGTCCCCTTTCTATTCCCATCAGATTTGGGGTAATGATTGGCTATGCCCTAGGCAAGTCAAAAAAATATTAGCATAAAAATTCAAAAATATTTAAGGATAACACCTTACTATCATGACCATAAAACTAGATTTAGTGCTGCCGCCAGAAGTAGCCTACAATGATGAATTGCTGAAACAAGCTGCAATTGCCAAGTCAAATGTTTCGCCAACAGAAAACATGGTACTTCGTAAGTTGAAACGCTCTATCGATGCACGCTCTAGGCAAGTGAAAATAAATTATCAGGTAGAACTATTGGTAAATGAATTGCCTACCGAACACATTCTATTTGAAAAAAAATATCCTAATGTTACCAATGCCAAAGCACAAGTAATAGTAGTAGGCAGTGGGCCAGCTGGATTATTTGCTGCACTGCGATTGATAGAATTGGGTATAAAACCAATCGTCTTGGAGCGAGGTAAAGATGTGCAAGCACGTCGCCGAGACTTGGCAGACATCAACAAAAAACATATTGTAAATCCTGACTCTAACTATTGCTTTGGCGAGGGTGGGGCAGGAACCTACTCTGATGGTAAACTGTACACCCGCTCTAAAAAACGAGGAGACGTAAGGCGGATTTTGGAAATACTCTGTAGCCATGGGGCCACAGAAGATATATTGGTAGATAGCCACCCGCACATAGGAACCAATAAACTGCCAAAGGTAGTCGCAGATATGCGTCAAAGTATTGTAGATGCTGGTGGGCAAATACATTTTAATACCAGAGTGACCGATTTTATGGTCGAGTTTGATGAAATGAAAGGCGTACGTACCCTCGATGGCAGCAGCTATCAAGGCATAGGCGTAATACTTTGTAGCGGTCACTCGGCAAGAGATGTATTTGAAATATTGAATAATCAAAAAATAACGCTACTGGCAAAACCATTTGCCCTAGGCGTACGCATAGAGCACCAGCAATCTCTCATAGACCGTATTCAATACCATTGCGACCAGCGACATCCGTTGCTGCCAGCATCGTCTTATGCTTTGGTCGACCAAGTTCCTTTTAAAGAAATAGACCGTGGCGTATTTTCGTTTTGTATGTGCCCAGGTGGTTTTATAGTTCCCTCTGCCACCAGTCAAGAAGAAATAGTAGTCAATGGAATGTCGCCATCCAGAAGAGATTCACAGTACTCCAACTCAGGAATAGTAGTAGCAGTAGAGCTTGCCGACCTAGCCGAATACCATCAATATGGAGCAATGGCGTGTTTGGAATTTCAAAAAACTATAGAACATAATGCCTGGATAGCTGGTGGTCGCACACAAGCAGCACCAGCACAGCGAATGTAAGATTTTGTAAACAATAAAATTT
Source organism: Cytophagales bacterium (assembly GCA_013297765.1). GTDB lineage: Bacteria > Bacteroidota > Bacteroidia > Cytophagales > Cytophagaceae > REBA01. The sequence continues at coordinate 3,257 of JAAFID010000247.1, forward strand.
CTGATTCCCTTTTACCTACCTCTTATCAGCCTGGGCTTGTGTCGGTGCGTATG
>JAAFID010000248.1 GCA_013297765.1 Cytophagales bacterium
AATGCTGTACAGTTGAAACAATTGCTAAAAACGGGTTCAGTAGTATTGGTATTTTATAGAGGAGAGTGGTGCCCATACTGCAACAGGCAATTGATGGCCTTGCAAGATTCGTTGTCGCAAATTAGTGCTAAAGGTGCCACTGTGGTGGCTATTACTGCTGAGAAGTCTGACAATGTGGAAAAAACAATACAGAAAACAAAGGCTAGTTTTCAAGTAGTATCAGATCTAGATTTGAATATAATGAACGCTTACAAAGTCGCCTTTGATTGGGATGATGCTACTATCGAACAATACAAATCATACGGCATAAACCTAAAAGAAAAAAATGCGTCGAAGCAAAATACCCTTCCAGTACCTGCGGTGTATATCATAGGCAAAGATGGTAAGATCAAGTACCGCTATTTTGACCAAAATTATGAAAGAAGAGCAACGGTTCAAGAAATTATTAGCCATTTATAAGTGTATATACCAAATGGTTTTATGTGTCTATTTAGGCTAGTGGCTACATTGTTTGTTTGGATGATATTTTGTGCCAGTAACGTGTATTGCCAGCAAAAAGAGCTGCCTAAAACTAAAATTGGTTTTTTGCCATCTGCTTTTTACACCCCTGAAACACGATTGGGATTTGGGGGCTTGGTATATACATATTTTAAAATGTGCAAAAAAGACACTATAGTTAGAAAATCAAATACACAAACATATTTAAGCTATAGTATAAATCAACAATATTCGGTAGAAACTGACTATCAAATTTGGGTGTATAAAAACAAGTTTTATTTTACGGGAGTGATTGATTATAGCAAGTTTCCCCAATTTTTTTATGGCATTGGTAACGCTACCGATGAAGATGACAAAGTGATGGTATCGTTTGATTTGTTTCGGCTAAATTTCAAAAACTTAATACAGGTAAAAAAACGGCTGTACCTAGGGTTTTCTTTAAATCATCAGCAGGTGTATAATCAAGATATAAAATTGGTGTCGGGTATGGCAGGTATGGAAATATACGGCAACATGGGCTACACCGCCACAGGTATAGGCCCTATGCTAATGATAGACGATAGAGACAATCCACTCAATCCTGCCAAAGGAAGCTATTTAGAGGTCTCTGTAGTAGATTATCAAAATTTAATAATGAATCAAAATTCATTTGTCAATTTTACCTTAGATGCTAGAAAGTACATTACTTTTTTTCACAAATTGATATGGAATGGAAACCTATATTTAGCATATAACAATGGTCAAGTACCTTATCGAATGCTACCAGAAATAGGAGGCACTCGATTTATGAGAGGTTATTATCGAGGTAGGTTTAGAGACAACAATGCAGTAGTGCTGCAGCACGAGGTGCGTATGCCAGTTTACAAAATATTGGGGTTGGCATTGTTTGGCGGCATAGGTGAGGTGGCAAATGATATAGCTCAATTAAGGTCAAACACCATTCACTACCACTATGGATTGGGGGCTAGAATAAGGATAAATAAAAAAGAAAATACCAACATTCGTATCGACTATGGTTTTACAAAAGATTCTCAAGGGCTGTATGTAGTGTTTGCAGAGGCATTTTAATACTATTGATTTCAATCGAACATTTGTTGTCGCCTAAATGACAATTGGGTAGCAAAATATATTTTTACTTTACATAATAACGAAGAACACCAAAACTAATAATATGAAAAAAATAATCTTCTTACCTATGATAGTATTGGCATGCAGTAGCATTGCTATTGCCCAAAAGCGTGTAGTATTGGTAGAGCAATTTACCAATTCTGGTTGCCCCCCTTGTGCAGCCAATACACCTATTGTATTTGATTATGTAAATAAAAACCTAAGCGACGTAGTTGCCATAGCCTACCACACTTCTTTTCCATACAAAGATTCTATGTACTTTGAAAATCCAGTAGAAACCAATGCACGTGTGGCCTACTATTCCAACATAAGTAGCGTACCACATTCTGTGATAGATGGTAATTATTTTTCAAAATCGTCTTCACAATTGGTGGGCAATATACCAGCTACTATCAATCCAAGAAAAGCCGTTGGGTCTCGCTACACCATTCAAAATAGTAAACTCAGTTTGATAGGCAATTTATTAGATGGCGATTTTCAATTTACCTCTATCAATGCCGACAATGCCAATGAGAAGCTGGTGGCATACTTGGTAGTAATAGAGAAAAACGTACTCAAAAATGCTTACAAAGCATCGCCAGGTGCGAATGAGGAAACCGAATATGGTTTTGTAATGCGTAAAATGATACCCGATGCCAATGGTACATCACTGGCCAATACCTTTCTAAATGGGACAGATGGAGTATCGTTGAGATGGACTTTGAAAAATATTAAAAACATCAATGAGGTTAAAATTATTGCTTTTGTACAAAATGCTACTACCAAAGAGGTGTATCAAGCACAAATGTTTTCGCCATCATTGCCACCGACTGCAATAGGCTATGCAACGGAAGACAACGAAGAGAAGGTAAGACTATACCCAAATCCTAGCAATGGCACAATCAACATAGCACTACCCAATGAAAGATATATTGATATAATTGCTATTATAAATCCATTGGGCGAGGTGGTACATACCCAAGCCATCAATGCACAAACCAAGAGCATCAATGCCGAATTAGATTTAGAAAACGGTATCTATTATCTTCAAATTGGCAAGGGAAGTACACATAAAATGCTTAAAATAAATTTTGTAAAATAATCTTTTGGATAGCAAATAGCAGATGAAAAAAATCATTTTATACACACTCGCATGGGGGTGCATAGCACACATTGCTATAGCCCAAGAAGCCACAGAAAAGAAGGGCTACAAATACAACAATAATTTTGACTTGGCACTTTCTACCAGTGGGTCTCAGTATGCTGGGGCATTGTCTTGGGTGCATTTTCATTCCATAACCAAAAAGAAACGGTTCAAAATTGGGTATGGCCTACGCTTTACTGCACAGGGCGGCAAAGATTTAATATATGAAACTGCACCTGCAAAATTGACCTCAAAAGAAACAGGTCCACAAATTTTATTTACAAAAATATATTATGAAAATATAGACACATTTAGCGTAGCCTCTGCCCAAAACAATATGCTAAATTTCTCTATAAATCTGCAATATACGATTAAAGAAGTTTGGGATATTGGTTTTAATATTGATGCAGTGGGCTTTTCATTTGGCAAAAAAGTAAATGGAATATATAAATCTTATAGAGACCCTAAAAATGAGGCAG
>JAAFID010000249.1 GCA_013297765.1 Cytophagales bacterium
GAACTTTCAATAGTCCTATAGGGCTAGAACTAGGCATACAGTACCATCGCAGCTACCAATACAATTTTACGCAAATCACCCATTATTATTCTGATACTGCTACATACTATCAAAGAAATTTCAATTACAAATATGGTGGCTATTGGCTTACCTTATGTCCCACAATAGTCTTTCGCAAACCCACCAAATATGGTAGCTTTTATACAAGTATGGGGTTTAACATAGGGGTAGGCAATTGGATAAGAAATGAAACGCCAAATGTATATGGTCTTGATTACCCAGCCTACAAAAAATATACTATGGGTTTCAATTTTGGCTTGGGTATAGAGAAAAAATTTGCTACCGATTGGAGCTTCTGTACTGATTTTAGGTTTAATAATATTTTCCTTTATCACCAAATAGATTATTTGGGCAACCCTAATTTTGGAAAAACAACTTATACGATTCCATTTTCTAACCTATCCCTAAACCTAGGGCTAATGTACCATCTCTAACGCTATTATTTATGAAGCATTTTTACCTTATTTTTTTATTTTTCTTAATTTTAATTGTTAGTCAATCTTCTTTTTCCCAGAATATTACTATAGAGAAAATGTCATTGGTCGAAAACAAAGAGCAATCATATATTGCAAGCTCAATTCCCAACCCAGAGTTGGTAGAGGTATTTGCAAACTACCTTAAAAGAGGAGAATGGTTTATGCTAAAGCCTTATTTTGAAGAGGAAAATTTGTACAATGAATTTTTGAATTACTTTGTAAAAGACAAGAATAAGACTAATATTCTAATTTATAAAAACCTAAAGTCTTACAGTGTTGCTATAGAAAATAAGAAATTATTAATCCAGCTAGGCAATACCAATACTATAGAAATAAGTTTTACAACAAAATTAAAATCAGGGCAACTTTATATCTCTAATTTTCACATAAAGGAAAAATCAACAAATCTTAGAGCAGCTTACGATACCAGTAGCTACCGATATATTCGTCTACCACTAAAAAACAATACATCTCCAGAGTATTATAATAATTTTCAAGAAGCATTCCTTGACAATGGTATGTCAATACCCACTAGTGATAATACAGATATTCCTTTTCGGCAAATTAGTTTTACACCACTGAAAATTAAGTTTAAATACTGTACAAAAATTTTGGGTGGATTTAACTATTGTGGCAACAAAACCAAAGAATTTGAATTTGGAGGTGTATTGTCTGATAAAGACAATCCCGAAAATACCAATGCCAATGATTATCCTTATCATTATTTTGATGCAATAAGCGATATGACTGCTTATGCCGAGAGGTTGGGTAGTAATGAATTAAGTGTTACAGGCAAAGACTATTCCTTGACAGCCATCATTACTGACTCAAAATTAAGGAAAATAACTTTTTACAAAGAAGGGGTAGAGCCATACCCTTATGGAAATACAACTTATGAAAACACCTTTTTTCAAGCTGTAGCTGTAAAAAAGATTGGTGATTTCATCTATGTACTTGACAAAGGAATTAGTGGAAGGCACTATCCCTCTATTAAAGTATTAAAGGCACGTTCTACCATTTCTAATGATGTAGGAAATCCAGGAAGTTTCGAGGTGCAATTTATAGGAAGTATTAACGCTCAAAATTTGGGTGGATTTCAAATGAGTAATGCCAAAGACATAGGCGGATTTGAATCTGAAAATACCAATATTTTACTTTTAGCTGATTATAATGGGATTCATAAAATTGCACTAAATCCTATCACTGGCCTACCAGTCAATGGTTCTGTAAAAACCTATTACAAAGCAATAGATAAAATCACCGATAGGCTCTTAGATTTGGGTAATATTAGAAGAATTGACTCTCGTAAACCCAAATCGGCAGTAGATAGAGGTTCAACCATTATCATTACCAATAGAAATGAAATAATATCATTTTATAATTCCGAGTTTTTTTCAGAAAATTTGGGCAATTATATAAACGTTAATTTTTATACACCTTGTCCTCAAGATTATTTTCCCAATAATTTAGCGTATATGAACGCTGAAGAAATGTGGTATTTAACAGACAAAACTGGGAAAATTCATAAACTAAATAAAGATGGAAGATATTTAGGCGGCGGCGGAAATACAGGGATAGGGGAATGGAATAATGAATTGTACAATCCTATTGCACTTACACCAAATCCTATTGAAGATACGACCAATGATTACAGATACAGGTATTTTGTAGCTAATGAGTGGGGATATGAAACAGGTTTAAAACTTTTTAGTCCTGGATTGATGATAACCGATGCAAGTATTTTTGAAGATGCACAAAATGGAAATCTTAATCTTACATTTGCGACTACTGGCAAGTGGTATCATATTGAAAATTCAAAATCAGTAAAATTTCAAGGGATAAAAATTAATGGTCAATATGTCAATGCTAATATTTGGAACACCAATATTCCTAATTCAGTAATTTCAAATCCCAAGCAAAGTTTTATAGATAATACACTAGAAGTAATCTCATTTAATCCCAATAATTTTTTAAATGAAATAGGAAATGCCACACAATTAAAAAGAGGTTGGAATACCGTAACATACTCTATTGCTGTATATGGAGATACTCAGGGAAGCAATGTTATTGAAACAATTTCAAAATCTATAGATTTTTATTGGCTACCGACCACATTTACACCTACATTGAATTCAAATCAGTTTAATGATTTTAAAATGAATAACTCAAATCTTAACGGACTAGATATTATATATAAACCTATTACAATTAATAATCAAGGTGTCTTCTATGTAAATAATACCAATTTAATCATAAGTAATTATGGGAATTTAAAATTCAATGCAGGAGCTAGTTTATTTAATTCCAATTATTCCTCGCAGGGTATTTCCAATTTTACATTTGACGGCAATGGTTCTATTATTTTTGAAAATGAAAGTCATATCTGCGTGAACACTAAAGCTGATAACTATAGCGATAGCTATCAACTTCCTGATTTAACTAAAAACTTTGTTTTAAAATCTGGTTATAAACTAGGGTTAAACCCCGCCTTATTTTCTTTAACTCAACTACCACAAGAAATAGCTAATACTTGCAAATCTGCCTGTGAATTTTTGGCTGGCAATGCCCCCAAAGTAGTTTTTGTAGATTCTATTGATTTGGCATCTGGACCAAATTTTACAGTAAAACTCAATACCAAGGGTACTACTTATTACAA
>JAAFID010000025.1 GCA_013297765.1 Cytophagales bacterium
AACATTCAAAATTTATTTCTTTTTCAGCAATAGTTATAATTTCCCAATTGTGCCTACAAGACTCTATCCATGAGTTTTTTATACTACCAACATCTTTTTTGCTCGAAAATAATCGCTCCATATTCTGATGCAATAATTCTGAAGCAGGTACATTTAAGATGGTTTCTAGCCGAGGTGAAACAGCTAAAATTGTAAATGCCATATCGGTATCTATAGCATGTAAAAAACCTTTATTTAATATTGAATTGAGTTCAGAATTATTTTCTTGCATAGAAGATCGCTAATAGTGCTAAATTATATAGATTTGTAAATCAAAGCATACAAACTTTTCATAATTTAAAAATATATTTATCTAATTTCCTAAAAAACTTCTTAAAATTCCCCCTAATCCTATCGTAGAAATGTTAAAAGCACTAATAGTAGATGACGAATTGAAAAGCAGAGAAAATCTAAAAATTATGATTGAAGATTTCTGCAAAGATGTAGAAGTAGTAGCACTGGCCTCTACTGTAACAGAGGCATTAGATTTTAATACACTATATAAGCCACAAATTGTTTTTCTCGATATTCAAATGAATAGAGAAACTGGTTTTGATTTTTTAAACAAAGTAAATCAAATTAATTTTGAGGTAATTTTTACCACGGCCTATTCAGAATATGCGATAGAGGCAATCAAATTTTCTGCAATTGATTATTTATTAAAGCCGATAGATATTGAAGAGTTAAAAGTATCGATTCAAAGGATAGAAAATAAAAAGAGCAGCTTTTTATTGAAAGATAAATTAGATTATTTACTACAAAATATTAAAGTAGATAATACTGAAAATTTTAAGCTGGTATTGCCTTCTTTGCAAGGTTTAGTTTGTGTTAATTTTAAAGACATTATTTTTTGTGAAACAGCCAGTAGTAATACCATTTTCCACATGCGTCAAGGGCAAAAATACATGGTATCTCGTTCGTTAAAAGAATACGATGAATTACTAACCAAGTATGGATTCTTTAGAATTCATAATGCTTACCTTATTCATCTTAAAGAGGTTAAGAAATATATCAGAGGCGATAACGGTTATGTAATGATGAGCAACGATACCCAACTACAAGTGTCAAAGCGTAAAAAAGATCCTTTTCTCACAAAAGTATCAGACGGTAAAGCTCTATAACATGTCATTTGTAATTAATTTAAGGCACCTCCTATTGTATTCTGTTAGTATCTAGCGTCTTTTGTAAAGAGTTTTTTAATTTACAATGCCAATCTTTAGATACTCAATTAATCGGCGATAATCTCAATTTCTGTTCTTCTGTTTAATTGTTTGTTATTGGGGGTATCATTAGGTACAGCGGGTTTACCCTCTCCATAGCCTTTCCACTCCACTCTTTCAGAAGCAATGCCTTTATTAAACAAAAAATCTCTTACTGCATGTGCTCTTGCATCAGATAGTTTTAAATTATATTCCTCAGTTGCATCGCTATCAGTATGGCCACCTATCTGTATTTTCATTTTAGGGTCATGTACCAATATTTCGTAAAGTTTATTCAGCTCTACTGCCGACTCTTTTCGTAAAGTGGCTTTATTTACATCAAAAAACACATTTCTTAATACTATTTTACTACCTACAGTCGCATTTTTAATACAAATAGTATCTTTTACTTCTTCATAATTTTTTAAATTGGAAATATCAATATTCTTAGAATAAAATAAATATCCAGGGGTTTCCACATCTACTTGAATGCCATAATTTACCTCGGCAGGAAGCACAATAATATATTCTCCTGTAGCAGTATTGGTATGATAGACACCTACTAATTCGCCAGTAGTATTGTCTGTAACTTCAATTTTAGAATATAATGGGGTTTTATTATCACAATCCAAAACTTTGCCCTTATATACCACTAGTGCCGCTTCTTTGTTTTTACGCTCTAACATATAAATATCCTTTTCACCATAGCCATCTTCACGAATAGACGAAAAATAAGCTCTTTTGCTATCAGCCGACCACACAAAAAAAACATCGTCGTGTGCAGTATTGATTGGGTAACCCAGATTTTCTGTACGAGAGGTAAGTTCGCCTGTTTTCAAATCTACTGTGGCAGCAAATATATCAAAACCGCCAATAGATTTATGACCATTAGAACTAAAATAAAGTGTTTTACCATCGGGATGAATGAATGGCGAATTTTCATCAAAAGGTGTATTTACTTCTGTACCCATCAATATAGCAACCCCAAACTCTCCTTTATCATTTTTCTTTGACATGTAAATATCAGTGCCTCCAAAGCCCCCAGGTCGGTTGCTGCTAAAGAAAAGTGTTTTGCCGTCGGCCGATAAGCTGGCTGCTGGTTCCCAATTCTTAGAATTGATATTGGGGCCTAAATCCTTGGGCTCACTCCACGATTGACCTATCAAATCGCTAAGGTATAAATCTCCATTTTCGGCACTAAAGGTTTTGTAAACAATCATCTCTTGCCCATCGGCCGACAAGCCTACACATGCGTCATGAGAATTGGTATTAATTTCTTTACCTACGCTCTCGGCGAGTTGCCATACACCATTTGTTTTTTTTGTATAATAAATATCTTCAAAATACTGATTGTCTTGTGGGTCTAGTTGGCCTCCAGTTGAGTTGTCTCTGCGAGAAGTAAATACCATCATCGATTCATCGGCATTGATGGCTGGGCAAAAGTCTGCATATTTGGTATTGATATTAGCCCCTAGATTGGTGATGGTTACTTCCATTGGATTTTTAATCAACTGTGCTCCATTTTGGCAATTTTCTATCAGCCTATTTATTTCTGCTATTCGGCGGTCAGTGTTATGTAGTTTTAATTTGTAACTTTCAAATGCAACAATAGCTTCATCAAATTTATGATTTTGGTGCAGTGCCTTACCATAGTGATAGTCTAATTCTGGCGATAAATTTCCTTTTTTCTTTGCTGCACTGAAAAAATTTAATGCTTTGTAATATTCTTTTTTTTGGCCGTAACTCATCCCTATAGCGTAGCTTATAAATGGGTCTTGTGGCTCAAGCGAATCTGCTTTAAGGTACCATTTTAATGCATTATCCCAGTCGCCTTCATCATAAGCTTTATGCCCCTTTGCTGCTATTTTTTTAGTAGCAGATAGTTTTTGAGCAATCACATCTTTTATTGAAAAAAAGAAGATTGCAATACATAAGAAGATGATATGTTTGTTCATGTATCTAAAAAAATTAAATAATATAATAAAGAATCGATGGTTTGATACTACCAAATGTAGCTGGGTTTACAGCTGTTTCCTTTTTTATTTATCAACCTATATCCTAAGATAAATTCGTGTGTACCATTATTGTACTTAGTCAGTTCTGAGGTTGTAAAGTCGTAAGAGTAACCTATATCCCAGCGGTTGTTGAAGTGTAAACCAACCATGCCTATGCCAGAATCTAAGTGGCGATAGGAGAAACCAAACCAAATTAAATCCATGTAATTTATTTTTATATTCAAATCCATGCTAGGCTTTACATTTGGCAGGTAACGAAACATTACTGAAGGTACTATAGAAAAATCTCTGTTTGGCAATGCGATTCTGTAACCTCCATAAAGGTGATAATGCCGTGCTAATCTACCTTGCACAGCGGCCTGTATATCGCTAAAATCTAGTTTATAATTCATGATCTGATTTATCGAAAATCCACCATAAAATTTATCGCCATAAATCAAGCCCCCTAAACTACCATCGGGTGCAAACTGGCTTAGTGCTCCTGCTACAGCCTTGTCATTGCTCAAGTCTGTACCATTATAGCCTGTCATTCCGCTGGTATTTAAATTGTAATTTTTTACCCCTAAAAATGCTCCTAAAGAGGCAAAGGTATTGTTTCCCAATGGCAAGTGATAGGCGTAAGAACCCATTATAAGATTAACATTAAAGGGGCCTATTCTATCATTCATTACTTGCATACCTACGCCGTGGTGGCTTCGCTCTTTGTATGAACTAGGTGGTTTTGGTGTATGCGTTTTATTGAATCGTAAAAATCTTTGTACACTACTTTGGGGCTTATGATTGGCGTGGCTGTGTTTTACATCTATATCTTCGTCATTTTGCAATTTTTTGCCCAATTGCGTATGTATGGTAAGGTACATTGTTTTAGGTGCACCATCTAGATTTACCCATTGATTTCTATAGCCAAGTTTTACGTCTAAAGAGTTTTCGGCACCACCTATGGCAGGGTTGATAAGGTAATTGTTCCATATATACATAGAGAACTGAGGCATTTGCTGAGCTTGTGCTGTAAACAGAACTAGAAAAAAAGACAGAAATAAAATTGTTCTAATATGGACCATGATTTTCAAAGTTAAATATTTTGGCCTAAAGTATATCATGCAAATACGATGAAGAATAAAATGAGTTATACCATCTCTATCCAATCATGTACTATTTTATTCATAAAAGAAGAAAAACTTGCACTATAAACATATAATGGATTGCAAATCATTTTAAATGGTTTTATCCATAGGCATCGTTATTATTGGGTTTGAAACTAAAATTCAACAGATTTATTCCGCATACAATCACAAAAAATTGCGGTGGCTACACCCACATTCAACGATTCGGCATGTCCAAATCGAGGTATAAATACAAACTCGTTTACAAATGGAAATAAACTTTCATCAATACCGTGCGACTCGTTGCCCATCAATATCATACCTCCTTGAGTGCTAAATGATGTTTTATGAATACTATTGCCTTCTAATCGTGCTGCATACAAGTATGTCTTGTGTTCTTTTAAATAGTTTTGCAAAGAAGTATAAAAAATATGTACACGAGTAAATGAGCCCATACTTGCAGCAATTACCTTGGGGTTATAGTGTTCTGCTGTATTTTCTGAAACAATTATTTTTTCTATTCCATACCAATCTGCTATGCGGATGATGGTACCCAAGTTTCCAGGATCATTAATATTATCTAGCAATAAAACATATTCGTTTTTACTGGGTATCAATGGTACATTTGGTTTCATCTCTACCACTGCTACAGCGGTATTATTGCTTGCAAAACTACCGATAGCCGCAAGATCTTGATCGCTACATATTTCTGGTGCTATATTTTTATTTCTCAATAAACTACCATGTTGTATTGAAAATGTATTTGTACATAATACCTGATGAATATTAAAATCAGAAGCCAATAGTTCTAAAATACTTTTAGCACCCTCTACTAAAAAACGATTTTCTGATAAGCGTATTTTTTTTAATTGAAGAGATTTAATGTATTTTAAGTTATTTTTGGAAATCATTTGAAGAGAAAGTTAATCGAGGTGAATTTGCAAAAGGTTGTATTTAGAAATATTTTTTTTAGAATAAAGTATATTGCAAATGTACTTTGCCTTGTTGTATTTCTAACTATTATATACAGTTGTTCGGTCAGAAAATTTTTATCGCCCAACGAGTATTTGCTTTCAAAACAATATTTTAAAGGCAATAAATCATATAGCGACAGCGATTTGTTGCCTTTGATGCGACAAAAAAACAATCGTTCATTTTTAGGTACTAAGTTTTATTTGCGTGCTTACTTTTTAGGTAAAAAATATTATGACACATCAGCAATTGCCCTAGAAAAGGAAGAACTTATTGCCCAGTACGATAAAAAAATGCATGCACTTGGCGATAGCAATTATTTGCAAAATAGTGAAGTAAGTCAATTTGTAGAATCGCTTACCGATTCTTCCTACAAACCAAGGCCGCATCAAAAAAAGATTGAAAGAATAAGAAAGAGAAAAGAAAAAAAACTTGCCAAAATAAATCGATGCATTAGCAAAGGCAATTGGCTAATGCGTGTAGTAGGCGAGCCACCTTCGCTATACGACTCTGCCGTAACCCAAGAAAATATTAAATATATAAGAAGCTTTTACCACAGCAATGGTTTTTTTCGATGTGAAGTAAAATGTAAAATAGATACCATTAAAAAAATGGTAAAAGAAAAGTACAGTATAAACGAAAATGAGAGGTATAAAATAGGCGTTGTAAACATAGAATGTGCAGATAGTGCACTGACCACCATTTTGCAAAATCAGAAAAAAGAACACATACTAAAAGTAGGCATGCCCTATAGAGAGCAAAATTTTGCAGCAGAAAGAGATCGCATTAACAAAAGTTTTAAAAACGCTGGTTACTTTGATTTTACCCCCCAATATATCAGTTTTGAAATAGACTCTTCCAATGCAAAAAATACTGTAGATGTAACGATAATAATTGCAAACACAAACGACAATAGGCTACACGCACGTTATAAAATAGATAAAATTTTATTTTACACTGATTTAGGTAACAGTGTTATAAAAAAAGATACTTCCTATTATCGGCAGGTGTATTTTATATATAGCAAAGATAATTTTGCAAAAAGAATTTTAACAAAAAAAATCCAATTTCAGCAAGGTAGTTATTATAGCCAAGAAAAAATTCAAAACACGCAGCGACAGCTTGCGGCACTTGATATGTACAAGTTTATCAACATCAATTTTGAAAAGGTTAAGCATAGAGATAGTTTGCATCAGTCGCTTATAGCATACATACGCACCACGCCTTTAAAAAAATTTCAAAGTACTGAAGAATTAGGTTTGAGTGTCGCATCCAATTTTATACCAGGACCAGCAGGTAGTTTAAATTTCAAATCAAGAAATACGTTTAGAAATTTTGAGATTTATGAAGCCAATCTTCGTGCTACCATAGTAGGGCAGGCTTCGCTTCTTAATGCATCAGAATTTTATAGAAGTGAAGAATATGTGATTCAAAATTCACTTTCTTTTCAGCAATTATTCTTCCCTTTTCCAGCAAGGATTCAAAATACCATTAGTAAATACAGTCCCGTCACTCGGTTTAGTTCTTCCTATACCTTAGTACGTCGCCCTGAATACAGACGAGATAATATTAACGTAGGCATGAATTACAATTTTTTAATCAACACTAAAGAGCAGTTTTCTTTTTCTATTATCGATTTGAATTTGGTTCGCACAAGTAATAAGTCAGAAGATTTTGTTTCTTATTTGGGTACATTACAGCAAAATGGCAATAACCTTGTCAATAGTTTTGGTACTTCGCTAGTGACAGATATTAATTCTACCTACACCTATACCGACAATGTGGTGGGGGAAAATAAAAAGTCAAATTTTTTTAGAATTTATGCCGAATCGGGCGGAACTATGCTTAACATATTGAATTCTACACAAATTCTAAAATCTACAGATACTTTATTTGGCTTAAAAACATTTCGATATTTTAAATTCAATACCGATTTACGATTTTACTTCCCCATCAGAAAAAATACTTTTGCCATGAGATATAACCTAGGTATAGCTAGGGCTTATGACAAAGAAGAAATATTGCCTTACGAGCGAAATTTTTTCTTGGGTGGCGCCAATAGCATTAGGGCTTGGGCACCACGTCGCCTTGGTCCAGGGTCTTGGGTAGCTGCAAGAGATGCAAGTGGAGTACCCATTTATAAATATGAACAACCAGGGTCTATAATGTTAGAAGTCAGCTGCGAATATAGATTTAAGGTATTCAAGTTCATTGAAAGTGCTTTGTTTGTAGATGCTGGTAACCTGTGGATTTGGGCACCAAGGTCAGGTGCCGATAAGACACGCCCAGAAGGGGTTTTTTATGCTTCAAAGTTTTTATCGCAAATAGCTGTAGGCACAGGACTGGGGCTGCGGCTCAATTTTTCTTTCTTAATACTTCGCTTTGATTTTGGATTTAAAGTAAAAGATCCTTCGCAACCTGAAGGTAAACGATGGATTTTTTTACAGCAAGGCTACAAAAGTCCCAATGTGAATTTGAGTATTGGGTATCCATTTTAAAACATTTAGTTTAGCTCAAAAAAATAAAATATTATTTATAGAAGAGGTACAAATAATTGACAATGAACATTTAGCTTTTGTAATATGTACTAATCAAATTTAAAGTTAATTCATATAATATTGACCTCGGTTTCTAGTGTAATTTTGAATTTTTCAAATACACTTTCTTTTATTTTTTCAGAAAGATGGTAAATATCATTGCCTTTTGCATGGCCATAGTTTACCAGAACCAATGCTTGATTGGGGTGTACACCATAGTTGTCAATAGTTTTACCTTTCCACCCACATTGCTCTATCAGCCAGCCTGCTGGTACTTTTGTAAATCCAGTTTTAGTGGGATATGAAGGCAGCAGTGGGTACTTTGATTTTAATATTTCAAAATAAGCAAGTGTTATTTCAGGATTTTTAAAGAAACTACCAGCATTGCCTACTTTTGCAGGATCGGGCAATTTACTTTGCCTAATGGAACATACTGCCTTGCTCACATCTTTAATATTTGGTTCATTGATATTCATTGTTTTCAATGTTTCTTCAATAGCACCATAGCTTATATTCAATAAAGGTTGCTTTGATAGTATAAATGTTACAGCAAATATTACATATTGTCCTTTTAATCTCTTCTTAAATATACTTTCACGATACCCAAATTCGCAATCTGCGTTATAAAATATATGCTCTTCTAATGTGTCGATATGCAATGCTTTAAGGCTATAAAACACATCCTTTGTTTCTACTCCATATGCGCCTATATTCTGCATAGGCGATGCCCCTACAGTACCTGGAATTAGCGACAAATTTTCTAACCCACCTAAATGTTGGTCAATGCTATAATTTACCAAATCATGCCACATCTCGCCAGCACCAGCTTCTATATAGGCATGTGTAGAATTTTCATTTACTATACTAATTCCCTTGATAGCATTATGCAATACCAACCCCTCAAAATCTTTGGTAAATAAAATATTGCTACCCCCACCCAGAATTAAAATAGGCAGATGTTTGTAATTTTCTAATTTTAAAAGTGATTTTAATTCCCTAACATCGCTAAACCTAGCGTAAAATCTAGCATTTACCTCAATTCCAAAAGTGTGAAGATGCTTTAGAGAAATGTTTTCTTGAATAATCATCTGAGCGTGTAAAGTGATATTTAAACTCAAAATTATGGAATCATTGCTTTAAAACTACAATCATTTTGTCAATCAAATTTTATTTTTGCTAATTGTAAGCCAAATATCAAACAAATGAACAATCAGAAAAAAACATCTTTCTTTATTCCCATTATTATCGTTACCACTTTATTTTTTATTTTTGGCTTTGTTACCAGTCTTAATGGTATTTTAATGCCCCATTTAAAGCGAGCGTGCGAGCTGAGTGATTTAGTATCTGCATTTGTTCCGTTTGCTTTTTTTAGTGCTTATTTCATATTTTCTATTCCATCAGGTTATGTGATTCAAAAAATAGGCTATAAAAATGGCATTGTATTAGGCTTAATAGTTTGTTTTTTAGGTGCATTACTTTTTTTACCTGCCGCCAATACACGCATTTATATTCTTTTTCTTATTGCCTTAGGCGTATTGGCAGCAGGTATTACTTTACTTCAAGTTGCTGCTAATCCTTATGTAAGTCTTCTAGGCAATCCAGCTACAGCCTCTTCTAGAATTAGTCTAGTAGGTGCATTCAATTCATTGGGCGGTACTGTAGGGCCATTAATTGGCGGCTATTTAATATTGACTAAAACAGAACTGACTACAGATGCACTATCATCTATGACCTCAAACGATAAAATAGCTTACCTTACGCACGAAGCAACAGCAGTAAAATTGCCTTATATGGTACTAGCAGGGTGTTTGTTATTTTTAGCGTTATTGGTCTATTTTTCAACCATGCCAGAAGTAGAAAATGAAACAGAAAAACAACCATCGAAATCAAATAATAAATATAATATATTGCGGCATAAACATTTAATAATGGGAATAATTGCCATTTTTATGTATGTAGGAGCCGAGGTAAGCGTAGCCGATTTTATGATTCGCTATGGACAATATTTAAAATTAGAGGGTTTTACCGAGCAATCGGGTAGTTTTTATTTATCAGGATATGGGCTTGCAGCTATGTCAGGCAGATTTTTAGGAATTTTTATTTTACCCAAAGTTAGATCCAACTATGCCATTATCTGTAGTGCATTATTAGCTATTATTTTAATTTCAATATCTATATTTTCAAGTAGTTATGTAGCCCTGTGGGCCGTGATGTTTGTGGGTTTATGTAATGCTGTATTGTGGCCAAGCATATTTCCATTGGCCATCGTAGGGTTAGGCGAAGAAACCAAAAAGGGTTCTTCATTATTGATTATGGCAGTAGTTGGCGGGGCAATTATTCCTTTAGTTGTAGGATACTTCTCTCAAAAGATAGGTACTCAATTGGCTTATTTTGTTCCTATATTATGCTATTTATTCATTTTTTATTATGGCGTTTCTGGATATAAAGTAAAAGCTAAAAATTCCTTTTCTAATTGAAAAATCCACTATAAACATATAAAGAGATTTATTTAAATTCATTCTAAATTAATATTATCTAATAATTTTAATATTTAAAAATCAATATTTTACATGTCAAATGCGTTATAGTTGATAAATAAAGGCTATTTCATTATAAAATAAGTTTGTTTTGAAATTGTTCAATATTACATTTGTGCGTCAAATGACTACTGTGACGATAAAAACAATAAGAAAATTCTTTTTATGTTTCTTAAACGACTAAAATTAAAGACTACCTCACTTTTAATAATTTTTCTTTCTTTAGCATTAATTTTCAATGCTTCTGCCCAAGATAGTGATGGTGCAAAACAAGCAAATGCTTCAGGTTCTAGTGCGGCTGATCCTGCAATAATTGATCAAGGTGCTGCACTTTTTAAGCAAAATTGTACTACGTGCCACGCCATCAACGATGTAGTTGTTGGTCCAGCTTTAAAAGATTTGCACAAACGCCGTCAATTACCTTGGATTGTGTCTTTTGTACACAATTCTACAAAAGTAATTGCTAGCGGCGATCAGTATGCAGTAGACTTGTACAATAAGTACAACAAAACACAAATGACCTCTTTTCCTACACTTACCGAAGCGGAAATTTCCTCTATTGTTGAATACATAAAAGCAGAAAGCAATGCAGCACCAGTTGCTGCTGTCGTTGCAAATTCATCAACATCTCCAACAGTTGGCGATGCTAAGCCAGCAAACCCTTACAGCGATTTAACACTGATATTAGTTGTAGTTGTTCTGGTTCTAGTAGTTATCATATTAATTGTTTTTATTAGTGTATTAAGGCGTTATTTAAAAGATAAACATACTTCATTGTCAGAAGGTGATGCATATTTAGTAAATCAAAAATATGATATAGGTGGATTTTTCAAAAGTAAAGGTTTTATTACTGTAATATCAATCATATTTGTTTGCTGGGGTGCAAGAGCTTGTTGGAACAATTTGTTCTATGTAGGAGTGGAGCAAGGTTATCAACCAGTACAACCAATTCCTTTTTCACATAAATTGCATGCTGGCCAATACAAAATTGACTGTAACTATTGCCATACAGGAGTTACAAAAGGCAAACAAGCAAATATTCCATCTTTAAACATTTGTATGAATTGCCATAGCCAAATCAAAAAAGGGCCTCAATATGGCGAGGCAGCAATAGCCAAAGTAGTTGAAGCATATAATTCCAATACACCAGTGAAATGGGTGAGGATTCACAATCTTCCAGATTTGTCTTATTTCAACCATGCTCAACACGTAAAAGTAGGTGGTTTAGAATGTACTAATTGCCATGGTCAGATAGACACAATGGAAGTAGTACACCAACATGCACCTTTAACTATGGGTTGGTGTATCAATTGTCATAGAGAAACGAAAGTAAACGGCAAAGACAATGCTTATTATGCAAAATTGTTGGAATCGCATAGCCAAGTAAGCAAGAAAGATTTAAAAGTTGCAGATATAGGTGGCTTGGAATGCTCTAAATGCCACTATTAATAAATTAATTATATTTAACAACTGTACTAATTAGATTTACTGATTAGAACTTCTAAAGACTTAATATAAACTAAGAATGAGCGGTAACAATAAAAAATACTGGAAAGGTATAGAAGAGTTATCTAACGACCCTACATTTGTAAAGAATTCACTGAGCGAATTTCCCGAGTTTCTTTCTGTAAAAGACGCTCGTGCTGAAGCAGAGGATGAATCTTCAAATGGAAGAAGAGATTTTTTAAAGCTATTGGGGTTTAGTGTTACAGCAGCTTCCTTAGCAGCTTGCGACGCACCTATCAAAAAAATAATTCCTTATGTAAATAAACCAGAAGATGTAGACCCAGGCATCGCAAACTGGTATGCATCTACTTATCAAAATGGTGGAGAATATGCTAGTATTTTGGTAAAAACAAGAGAGGGGCGGCCTATCAAAATAGAAGGAAATCCCTTATCTTCTATCACTAAAGGAGGAACTAGTGCAAGAGTTCAAGCATCTGTACTTTCCTTGTACGATACTGCTAGACTAGAATACTTTAAAGAAAAAGGACAAAGAATTTCAAAAGAATCAGCAGATTCAAAAATTATTTCAGAATTAACAGCTATACAAAATGCTGGTGGAAAAATTAGAATTGTTTCTTCTTCCATATATAGCCCATCCACAAAATCAGCAATTCTAGATTTTATTGCTAAATATCCAAATACCCAACACATCCAATACGACGCTCATTCTGTATCTGGATTATTAAAAGCAAATCAATCTGTATTTGATAAACATATTGTCCCATCTTATGACTTTAGCAAAGCAAACGTAATTGTGAGTTTTGGAGCAGATTTTTTAGGAACTTGGATTTCCCCAATTGAATTTTCAAAACAATATGCTACTGCTAAGAAATTAGGAAAAAGCAAAAAGACAATGGTTCGACATTATCAAATCGAAACCAATTTATCTTTGACGGGTAGCAATGCTGATACCAGACTACCTATCAAACCCTCACAAGAGGGCATATTTGTAGCTGAATTATATAATAAATTAGCAGGTACTAAAATCAGTACACCAAGCTTAAAAAATGCCACATTAGACAAGATTGCAAATGATTTACTAGCTAATAAAGGACATTCTTTAGTAGTTTCTGGATCCAATGATGTTAATGTGCAAATTTTAATAAATCAAATTAATACTTTACTTAATAATTACGGACATACATTAGATATTAATACACCTTGTAATCTATACCAAGGTGATGATACCTCAATGTTTAATTTTGTTCAAGATGCTAAATCGGGAAATATAGGTGCAGTAGTATTTTACAATTGCAACCCAATATATGATTATCCTTTGTCAGCAGATTTAGAGGCAGGTTTGAAAAAGACCAATCTTACCATTTCATTGTCAGATAGAGAAGATGAAACTGCCTCTTTGTGCAAATTTGTATGCCCAGATGTTCATTTCCTTGAATCTTGGAATGATGCAGAACCAAAGAAAGGACATTTTAGTTTAGCTCAACCAACGATTACTCCTTTATTCAAAGATACTCGTCCTGCACAAGAAAGTATATTAGCTTGGGCTGGAGTAAAAAAAGATTTTTATTCTTACATACAAAACTACTGGAAGCAAAATATTCTTTCTGGAGATTTTCAATCATCATGGGATAAGGCTCTTCATGATGGTGTATATGTCAGTGCAGCTACTACCACTAACAATATTTCAGAAGCTACAAGTGTAACAGTAACTGAAGATACGACTATTTCAAACTTAGATTTGAATAGCGTTGCTGAAAATATTTCTAAAATTTACAAAGCCGATAGTACTGGGATAGAAATCAATCTTTACGAAAAAGTAGGTATAGGTACTGGTAACCAAGCCAATAATCCTTGGCTACAAGAATTCCCAGATCCTATTTCTAAAGCTACTTGGGACAATTATGTTACTGTATCTCAAAAATATGCTAAGGAGAAATCATTAGAACAAGGATCAATGGTTTCGGTTACTATTAATGGGAAGTCATTAGACAAATCTGTACCAGTTGTTGTGCAGCCTGGTCAAACAAATGAAACTTTTTCATTGGCTATGGGCTATGGAAGAACCAAAGCAGGAAAATGTGGTGATGGTATTGGAGTGAATGTATTTCCAGCAGTAACCTATAGAAATGGAACTTTGCATTACTTTTCAGCAAATGTATCTATCGCTGCAACAGGTGAAAAAGGAATTATTGCACAAACCCAGACGCATGAAACTATCATGGCTAGGCCTATTATACAGGATTCAATTTTGTCTGAATATATTAAAAATCCTGGTGCTGGCAGATTTCATCCAATGATTATGACACCAGATGGAAAGAAAAAACCTTCTGAGATTTCTGTATGGTCAGGCGAACATATCAAACCAAATCATCTTTGGGGAATGGTAATAGATCTGAACTCATGCACTGGTTGTGGTGCATGTGTGGTAAGTTGCCAAGCAGAAAATAATATACCAGTTGTGGGTAAGAAAGAAGTTTCTAACCGTAGAGAAATGCACTGGATACGAATAGATAGATACTATAGCAGCAATGCAGAAATACCTGAAAAAGGCGTAGATAAATATTTCAAGAAAGATGAGGGTTCATCATATGATGATTTGGAACAAGCTTCTGAAAATCCTCAAGTAACTTTTCAACCAATGATGTGCCAGCATTGTAACCATGCTCCTTGCGAAACTGTTTGCCCAGTAGCTGCAACACCTCATAGTAGTGAAGGGTTGAATCAAATGGCTTATAACAGATGCATAGGTACTAGATATTGTGCTAATAACTGTCCATATAAAGTTAGAAGGTTTAATTGGTTTAAATATTTTGACAATAGCAAATTTCCAGACAATACATCAATGAATAATGCCCTGGGTAAAATGGTGTTAAATCCAGATGTAACGGTTCGTTCTCGGGGAGTAATGGAAAAATGTAGCCTATGTGTTCAAAGAATTCAAGAAGGCAAGTTAACTGCTAAAAAAGAAGGTAGAAGACCAAAAGATGGAGAAATCAGAACAGCATGTGCTAGTGCTTGTCCATCAGATGCAATTGTGTTTGGCGACATGAATGATACAGAAAGTGCAATATTTACTCAACTACATTTGGAGAATAAAGAGCGAGCATATCATGTATTGGAAGAAATTAATGTTCAGCCGAATATCTCTTATTTAACTAAAATCAGAAACGTTTAATTTTTTATAAAAGGAATTAAGTTTATATGCAAGTAACTTCTCCGGTAAGGCCACCCTTAGTGACAGGTGGAAAAACAATCTCAGACGTCACCGCCGATATTTGTAAGCAAGTAGAAGGTAAACCTTCTAAAATGTGGATTATCTCTTTTACACTTTCTGTCATTTGCCTTGGCTATGGTTCTTACTGTCTTTGGATGACTTGGTGGGAAGGTTTAGGGCTGTGGGGGCTGAATAAAACCATTGGCTGGGCTTGGGATATTACTAACTTCGTGTGGTGGGTAGGTATTGGTCATGCGGGTACCCTTATTTCAGCTGTACTTTTATTATTTCGACAAAAGTGGAGAACTTCTATCAACAGAGCCGCTGAAGCGATGACCATATTTGCAGTACTTTGTGCAGCAAGTTTTATTCTCGCACACATGGGAAGACCATGGATGGCTTACTGGGCATTACCGCTACCAAATTCTTTCGGTTCTCTGTGGGTAAACTTTAACTCACCATTAGTTTGGGACGTATTTGCAATTAGCACATATTTAACTGTATCTCTTGTTTTTTGGTATGTAGGTTTAATACCTGACTTTGCCACCATAAGAGAAAGAGCTACAGGTATTAGAAGAGTAATTTATGGAGCATTAAGTTTCGGTTGGGTTGGTTCTGCTAAACACTGGTCAAGATATGAAGCTATCAGTTTGGTATTGGCAGGCTTATCTACTCCACTCGTGCTTTCTGTACACACTATAGTAAGTATGGACTTTGCAACGTCGGTGATTCCGGGTTGGCATACTACCATTTTCCCTCCATACTTCGTTGCAGGAGCTATTTTCTCTGGTTTTGCAATGGTGTTAACACTTATGCTTATCACAAGAGTTGTGTTTAAATTGCAAGATTATGTAACCATAGAACACATTGAGTCAATGAACAAAATCATTGTTTTGACTGGTTCTATTGTTGGTATAGCTTATATTACAGAATTCTTTATCGCTTGGTATTCAGGGGCTCCTTATGAAAGTTATGCTTTTGTAAATAGGATGTCAGGCCCTTATTGGTGGGCTTATTGGTCTATGATGACCTGCAACGTGATTTCTCCACAGTTATTTTGGATTAGAGCAGTAAGAAGAAATATAAAAATTACATTTGTACTTTCTATAGTAGTAAATATAGGTATGTGGTTTGAGCGTTTTGTAATCATAGCAACATCATTACACAGAGATTATCTACCATCTAGTTGGGCAATGTTTTATCCGACGAAATATGATGTGGGTGATTATTTATTTTCTTTTGGATTGTTTTTTACTTTGTTTCTATTATTTGCCAAATATTTTCCTGTCATCAATATGGCAGAAGTAAAATCAATCATAAAATCATCATCAGGAAAGCAAGAACATAAACACTAATGGAAAAAGGCAAAAATTTTGTACTCGGAGTTTTTGATGACGAAGATGTACTTGTGCATGGCGTACACGATATACGAAAAGATGGAGTTAAAATAAAAGAGGTATTTACTCCCTTCCCAGTTCATGGACTAGATGCAGCTCTAGGTTATAAGCCCTCAAATTTGCCAATAGCAGCATTTTTGTTTGGGATGACTGGTACTTGCCTAGGCCTTACGATGATGATTGGCATGATGGGTTATGACTGGCCAATGGATATAGGTGGTAAACCTTATGTACCTCTTCCTGACTTTATTCCTATTACATTTGAAGCAACAGTTTTATTTGCTTCATTAGGAATGGTAGGTACTTTTCTAGCTATTTGTGGGTTAGGTCCATGGAACAATAAGCCATTTATGTTTGATGCTCGCAGCACAGATGATAAGTTTGTAATGGTTGTAGATTTAGATAAAAATAAAATGGATCAAAGTCAAATATCTAATATTCTGAGAAGCCACGGTGCATCAGAAGTAAATTTTAAAAGCTTGACATAATTATAGGAATTTAAGATTTATGTTTTCATATAAAAATATCGCAATCATTTTCACAGGAATACTTTTGATTTCATCTTGTACAGATCAAGAGAAATTCAAGAATATTGGCATACACCAACACACTCGTTGGGAATTTGCACCTAATATGTATCATTCTAAAGCCTATGAGCCATTATCTCAAGTAATGGATGAAAATCAAGGTGCTTTCGTAAGTTCTGATGATGATGGAATAGGTGAATATTACAATTCTAATCCATATAACCCTCATAAAATGAATATGAGAGAACCTGTTATGGGTACTATTAAGAGAAACAATCTAGGTTTTATGCCTTATCATATACCTAAAGATAGTTTAGAATATGCATCTTTGTTTATTACCAATCCATTAGAATCAAATGAATTGAATATTAAAGATGGTGAATTATTATATTCTAAATTTTGTGCACATTGTCATGGTGCAGAAGGCAAAGGAGATGGGCCCGTAAATTCTGCTTTTAAGGGAGTGGCAAATTTGGCAGAAGGGCAATTGAAAAGTATTTCCATGGGGCATATTTTCCACGTTATCACAAGAGGTAAAGGAAGGATGCTCTCGCATGCTTCACAACTGAACCAAGAAGAAAGATGGAAAGTAGCTTTATATGTAAAGAATAAATTACAAACTGCCCAATAATTTAAACTAATAAAAACATTTCAGAAAAATCAATTATTACATGGTCATGACAGAAGAAAAATTCATATTCAGTGCCGCAATAAAAAAGAAAATATTCTACACCATGGGAGCAGGGATATTGCTTTTGGTGATAGGAATTTTTATGGCGATGAATGGCGGACATCATGCAGGTCATGAAGTTGCTGAGCATGCAGATACACATGGAGGTCCTATTTGGCAATTACGAATAATTAAAGACTTATGGCTAAACAATGTCTTTTTTTCTGGGATAGCTATTGTAGGAGTTTTCTTTGTCGCATTTAACTATATTGCACAAGCAGGGTGGGGGGTCGTAGTTAAAAGAGTTGCTGAATCTTTTGGCTATTTTATACCAGTTGGTGGAGTAGTTATGATTCTCCTCTTTGTTGTCTTTAACCATGATTTATTTCACTGGACTCATCATAATTTATATGAATCTGGTGCTGAATTTGATGAAATTCTTAATGGGAAGAAAGGATTTTTAAATTTTCCATTTTTTCTTATTAGGATGGTTATCTACTTTGTTTTATGGTATTTTATTTGGAAAAGTATAAGAACGAACTCTGTTGCAGAAGATTTGAATGCTGATTTGAAATATCATAATAAAAGTATATTTTGGTCTGCTATTTTCTTGCTTGTATTTGGTGTTACTTCTTCTACTTCTGCTTGGGATTGGGTAATGTCTATTGACCCTCATTTTTTTAGTACTATGTTTGGTTGGTATGTATTGGCCAGTTGGTTTGTTAGTGGTTTGGCAATGATTACTTTAGTCGTTGTTACATTGAAAGAAAATGGATATTTATCGGTTGTTAACTCTAGTCATTTGCACGATTTGGGTAAATTTATGTTTGCCTTTAGTATATTCTGGTCTTACATTTGGTTTGCTCAATTTTTATTAATTTATTATGCAAACATTCCTGAAGAGTCTATCTATTTTGTAGAAAGGTTAAAAAACGATGTTTACAGCCCAATATTTTTCATGAATTTGTTTATTAATTTTGCTTTCCCATTTTTAACATTGATGGCAGCCGAGGCTAAAAGACAGGCTATTATTCTGAAAATTGTAGCTATAGCAATATTAATCGGACATTGGTTTGATTTTTATATTATGATGACCCCACCATTGTTAAAACAAGAAGGCGGTTTAGATGTTAAAATATTATTCATTGAAGCTGGAATAACTATGATTTTTGGAGGTATTTTCTTTTATATGATTTTAAACGGCCTTTCTAAAGCTTCTTTGGTTCCTAAAAACCATCCTATGTTACAAGAAAGTGTACATCATAGCATCTACTTATAGAATATTAATATATAAATAAAATTTAATTTTTAAATAGTTAAAACAATGACAGGATTATTAATAGGTATAGCCGCAGTATTGGTGTTTGCTATTCTTCTTTTAATTTTCAGAATTCAAACACTTGTAAATGTAATGAAGGGTTCTTACACCAATCGTGTTAATTCTTCAAATAAATTTCATGCACTAGGACTAGTTATATTTATGACCATTGGTTTAGGTTTATTCTTTTGGTATTCTAGTGTTGCTACAGAGCATTATCTTCCAAAAGCTGTTTCTGAACATGGTGTAAAAACAGACTTGATGTTTTGGGTTACTATGTCAATACTTTGCTTTGCATTTATAGTTACTAATATTTTTCTTTTTGTTTTTGCATTTAAATACCAATATAAAGAAAATAATAAGGCATTCTTTTATCCTGATAATCACAAGTTAGAAATGATTTGGACGGTTATTCCCGCAATAGTAATGGCAATTTTAGTTTTTTATGGATGGAAAGAATGGTCTGAAATTACAAAACAAGAGCCCAAAGATGCTGTTGTAATAGAAATAATGGGAAAACAATTTGCATGGCAAGTACGATACCCAGGTAAAGACATGACACTAGGAAATTATCACTTTACAAAAATTGATGCTTCTAATGAATTTGGTGTAGATTTTACAGATAAAGCATCCTATGATGATTTTATGCCAACTGAACTATATATACCCAAAGGAAAGCCTGTGTTGCTAAGAATTAGAGCAAGGGATGTTTTACATTCAGTATTTGCACCTCACTTTAGATTAAAGATGGATGCTGTGCCTGGAATGCCAACTAAATTTTGGTTTGTGCCAACTAAGACAACTGAAACTATACGTGAAGAGTTGGGCAATCCTAACTTCAATTATGAGATTGCATGTACCGAAGTATGTGGAAGAGGTCATTTTGCTATGAGATTCATAATAAAAGTAGTTGAACCTGATGAATATAAAAAATGGTACACAGAACAAAAAACTTTTGTCGATTTGAATAAAGATTATGTATTAACAAAGGCTCCCAAAGAACTAATTCCTTTGATTGGCAAAGATAATCCACCCATTGACGAGCCAAAACAAACTTTATTTCCAGTAGTTGATACAATAAGTACGATTGCTGATACTACTCAAAAAATAAAACTATAATATTATAATTTTTACATTTTATTAATAAATACTATTAAAATGGACCTAGCACATATCTCAACGGATTCACATATAAATCATAGTCACGACCACGATCATGACCATGAAGAATTATCATGGATTCAAAAATACATTTTTAGTGAAGATCATAAAGTAATAGCAAAACAGTATCTTTTTATGGGTATTATGTGGGCTATTTTTGGTGGTGCTATGTCTCTTATATTCAGATTGCAATTAGGTTTTCCTAATGCAAGTATGGATTGGTTACAGCCGCTCTTAGGAGATTGGATAAAGGAAGGGAAATTAGATCCTGAATTTTATCTTGCACTAGTTACCATGCATGGTACAATAATGGTGTTTTTTGTTCTTACAGCAGGATTAAGTGGTACTTTTAGTAATTTCCTGATTCCATTGCAAATAGGTGCAAGAGATATGGCATCAGGATTTTTAAATATGTTATCATTTTGGTTTTTTGGCCTATCTAGTATTATCATGATGGTTTCTATATTTTTAGAAACTGGTCCTGCATCTGGTGGTTGGGTTATATATCCTCCATTAAGTGCTTTGCCACAAGCAGTAACTGGTTCGGGATTGGGCATGACTCTTTGGCTGACTAGTATGGCTTTCTTTATTGTTTCTTCATTGTTAGGTGGTATTAATTATATAACAACGATTATAAATTTACGTACTAAAGGTATGTCTTTCTTTAGAATGCCATTAACAATATGGGCATTTTTTATCACTGCTGTGATAGGTCTTTTATCATTCCCTGTACTTTTTGCAGCAGCATTATTACTGATTTTTGATAGAAGTTTTGGAACAAGTTTTTTCCTTTCTGATATATACATTGCTGGCGAGGCATTACAACATACTGGTGGTAGTCCAGTTTTATTTCAACATTTGTTTTGGTTTTTAGGTCATCCAGAAGTATATATTGTGTTATTACCTGCTTTGGGAATCACCTCTGAGATTATAGCGACTAATTCAAGAAAACCTATTTTTGGGTATAAAGCAATGATTTTATCCATGTTGGCTATTGCTTTCTTATCCTTCATTGTGTGGGCTCACCATATGTTTGTGACAGGGATGAATCCGTTTTTAGGAACTATATTTATGTTTCTTACTTTAATTATTGCCGTGCCATCTGCAGTGAAGGCCTTTAATTATATTACTACTTTATGGAGAGGAAATATCATATTTACACCAGCCATGTTATTTTCTATAGGCTTGGTTTCTTTCTTTATTTCTGGGGGACTAACAGGTATAATACTTGGAAATGCTGCAGCAGATATTCAATTGCATGATACCTATTTTGTAGTTGCTCACTTCCATTTGGTAATGGGGAGTGCATCTTTCTTTGGTATGTTGGCAGGAGTTTATCACTGGTTTCCTAAAATGTTTGGTAGAATGCTTGATGATACTTTAGGATATATTCATTTTTGGATATCTTTTGTAGGCATATATATGGTGTTTTTTCCATTGCATTATATAGGTATTGCTGGTTTTCCAAGAAGATATTATTCTTTTACAGGTTTTGATTTCACTCGTTCATTTACTGATTTGAATACTTTTGTTAGTATTGCTGCTATTATTACTTTTACTGCTCAGTTTATATTTGTATTCAATTTCATTTACAGTATATTCAAAGGTAGAAAAGCAAATTCAAATCCTTGGAAATCTAATACTTTAGAATGGACTACTCCTATCCATCCTGGTCATGGAAATTGGGTAGGTGAGATTCCAACGGTGTACAGATGGTCTTATGATTACAGTAAGCCAGGTGCCTCTGAAGATTTCATTCCTCAGAATGTTCCTTATGCTCATACCCCAGAATCTAATTTACCTAATGAAGTAGACCCAGTGGCACATAAGCACTAGTTTATGGACTTCTTTTCCATAAGAAATAAGTATAAAACTTGGGGAATTGTTACTTTAGTTTCAATTTACTTATTGATATTGGTAGGAGGAGTCGTTAGAAGTACAGGTTCGGGAATGGGATGTCCAGATTGGCCTAAATGTTTTGGGCAGTGGATTCCCCCTACAGATGTATCACAATTGCCATCTGAATACAAGGAAATTTACTCTGAAAAGCGCAGACAAAAAAATATTAAAATAGCTCGTGTCTTGAACCATTTGAACTTTATAAATCTTTCAAAAAGTTTGCTAAATAATGATACAGTGATGTACCAAGAGTTAGATTTTAATGTCACTAAAACTTGGATTGAATACCTAAATCGATTGCTGGGGGTATTAGTGGGTATTTTTATTTTAATACTCACTATTATTTCTCTTAAATATCTTGCTATAGATTATAATATAACTATAAACACAGTAGGTTCTTTTATCTTAGTTGGACTAGAAGGTTGGATTGGCTCTATAGTAGTTTCCACTAATTTATTGCCTTTTGCCATTACTATTCATATGTTTTTGGCTTTGTTACTCATTGGAATTTTGATTAATACCATTATAAAATCTCAATTACCAATCTTTAATGTAAAAACTAATAAAGGAATTATTATGTTGCTTTACATAGTTACAGGAATTACATTTGTTCAAATTTTATTGGGGAGTCAAGTCAGAGAATCAATAGATGAGATTGCTTTCTTTAATCAATTTTCCAATAGAAATCTTTGGATTGGTGAATTGGGAAATGCTTTTTATGTGCATCGTTCGTTTTCTATTCTAATCCTATTTGTTAATCTTTTTATTCTATACAAAATACAAAAAGATTATGGTACTAATAATTTAAAGTATAAAATTTCACTAACTTTTAACTTTTTGTTGTGGCTTGAAGTATGTTTAGGTATTTATATGGCTTATTTTTCTATTCCCGCATTTTCTCAACCTTTACATTTGTTTATTGCAACTATGGTTTTTGGGCTTCAATTTTCATTATTGGTTTTCTTAAAACATGTTCATCCGATTTCGGTAGAAACAAAATCATTAGGTCATGATTTCTGAAAATATAAATATATTACCACATGATTTGTCTTTATTAAAGAAAATAAAGGCTTATTTTGAGTTACTTAAGTTTAGGCTTAGTTTTTTAGTAGTCTTTTCTGCTGGGATTGGTTATATGCTAGGTTTACAAACGACTATCAACCCTATTCATTTTAGTATTTTTCTTTTAGGTGGTTTTTTAATTACTGGAGGTGCAAATATTATCAATCAAGTAATTGAAATTGATCTTGACAAATTAATGTTAAGAACTCGTTTAAGACCATTGCCGACTAATCGTGTACAGAAAAATGAAGCAATTATCTTTTCTGTTACTCTTTTTTTATCAGGTGGTTGTCTATTGGTTTTCTATATTAATTTGCTTACAGCCTTAGTTACACTATTTTCAGCTTTTCTCTATGCATTTGTATATACTCCACTGAAACAAAAAAGCTCTATAGCTGTATTGGTTGGTGCTGTACCTGGTGCATTGCCTCCATTAATTGGATGGATAGCTGCAACAGGAGTTATTAATATGGAGGGTTCGCTTTTGTTTTTTATTCAATTTATTTGGCAGTTTCCTCATTTTTGGGCCATTGCTTGGGTATTGGATGATGATTATCAAAAAGCTGGTTTTAAATTATTACCATTTGGCGGTAAGAAAGACATCAATACTGCATTGCAAATAATGATATATACTTTGATGCTTATTCCGTTAGGGCTTATACCTACTAAATTGGGTCTCACTGGTCTAAATTCAGGAATCATTGCAACGGTATGTGGAGTTATCTTTTTGATGCAGACTTTCTATCTGATGAAAGAATGCACTAATAAGGCCGCAAAAATAATCATGTTCGGTTCGTTTTTATATTTACCAATAGTTCAAATTGCATTTGTATGGGACAAACTATAAAAATTGATGATAATTTAGCTTCGAGCAATAGACCGTTATCCATGCACCCTAAAAAGTTTGCATTATGGCTGTTTATGGTAACTATTGTTATGATTTTCGGTGCTTTAACAAGTGCTTATATTGTTCGTAAGGCTGATGGTAATTGGTTGGAATTTGAATTGCCCTTGGTATTATGGGTAAATTCTATCATCATCTTATTGAGCAGCGCTACCATTCAATGGGCTTATTTTGCGGCTAAGAAAGACGAGTTAAATCAAGTCAAAATGGCCATGACAATTACTTTTATTTTAGGAAGTTTATTTGTAATTGGTCAATATTATGCTTGGAGTGAGTTAGTTAGGATGGGAGTTTTTTTCGGCGGCAATACGAGCAATCCATCAGGTTCATTTGTTTATGTTCTTACAGGCTTGCATGCTTTGCATTTAATTTCTGGAATTATTTTTATTCTCATTATTTTAGTAGCTAGTTTTAGGTACAAGGTACATTCAAAAAATTTAGTAAAAATAGAGATGTGTGTTTCTTATTGGCACTTTCTTGATTTTTTATGGATATATTTGTTCGGGTTTTTAATATTGTATAATTAATTAAATTTTATAGATTTTATGGCACATTCTGCTACTATAGACAACAATTCAGAAGACATTTGGAACGGCGGTGCCGAACCATTGAAAGCAAGTTGGGGAAAACTAATGATGTGGTTTTTCCTCTTGTCAGATGCACTTTCTTTTTCTGGACTGTTGGTTACTTATGGCTTTAGTCGTTTTTCACACAAGGCTTATGACCCCAATATTCATGGTTTAGTTTTTAAATTTTCAGATACTTATTGGCCTATACCAGAAGCTGTTTTTACCCACATTCCTTTTATTCATATTAATGCCCCACTGGTATTTGTGGGTATTATGACGTTTATTCTTATATTAAGTAGTGTGACTATGGTACTAGCGGTAGAGGCAGGCCATAGAATGGATAAAGAGGAAGTAAAAAAATGGATGCTTTGGACAATTTTGGGAGGTTTTGCATTTTTGGGATGCCAAGCTTGGGAATGGTCAATATTTATTCAAGGTTCAGAAGAAGGAAGATTACTTTTAGATGGCAGCAAAGTATTTGGAGCTAACTTGCATGTTAATGAATATGGCCCTCAATTATTTGCTGATCTGTTTTTCTTCATCACTGGTTTCCATGGTACACACGTATTGAGTGGTGTTATCATTAATATTATTGTATTTTATAATGTTTGCTTAGGTACTTATGATCGTGTAGGTAATTACGAAATGGTAGAAAAAGTAGGCCTTTATTGGCACTTTGTAGATTTAGTTTGGGTCTTCGTGTTTACCTTCTTTTATTTGGTTTAATTAATTTTCAATTTTATAATTTATATTGTTATGTCTTCGCATCATCATTCAGATAGTCATCAAGAGATTAAAATAGTTCCTAGAGACCCGCAAAAAGTAAAGCAAATTTTGAAAGTTACCTATATTTTAGGTGGCGTTACTGCAATAGAATTTGCAGCTGCTTTTTTACTTCCTAAAGGCGTAGGTTTAACTTCACTTTTCGTATTACTTACATTTGTAAAAACCTTTTACATTGTTGGTGAGTTTATGCATTTGAAACATGAAGCAAAAACTTTGATTTGGTCTATAATAGTTCCTACACTATTTATTATGTGGTTAATTTTAGCCATGTTGATGGAAGGTACTTCAGTTTTTAATTTTAGAACTTGGATTTGGGGTTAATCTAGTCATGAATAAAACACTAAAAGCTGGAATACTAATCATAGCATTGGTAATTCCAGCTTTAATTTTTTTAAACTTAAAATACTTCGCACATAATCATTATCGATTGCCAGTTTATTATGCTACCGATTCTACAGAAAATGGTAAGCATTTCAAAATATCCAAGGCACATACAATTCCTGATTTTAAGCTTCTTTCCCAAGATTCTGTATTGATAAGTTTGAATAAATTTAAGAATAAAATACTCATCGTTGATTTTGTATTCACTCGTTGTCAAACAATATGCCCTAAAATGACGAACGAATTAATGCGGATACAAGAAGATTTTGCTAGTGACAAAGATGTAAAAATAATTTCATTCACCGTTGATCCAGATTTTGACAAACCTTACGTATTGAAAAAACATATTGAAGACAAAAGTGTTGATACTACAAAATGGACGTTTTTGACAGGTAGTAAAGATTCAATATATTCATTGGCACAGAGAGGTTTTTTTCTTACTGCTATGGAAGATAGAGAAAGACCATTAGATTTTATTCATAGTGATAAGGTTGTATTGGTTGATAAAAAGGGTTGGATAAGGGGCTATTATAATGGTACTGACCGCAAAGAAATAGAAAGACTGGTTGCAGAGATTAAGGTATTAAAGAAAATCTACGCAGATGAATCAAGTGAGCAATAATACAAGTTTTAGGGTGATTAATATTCTTTCTTATGCTATACCCATAGTAGTGGCTATATTGCTGGGGATAAGACAGAAATTAGATTTAGGGTCATGGACACATACTCTTCCACATATCAATGCCGTAATTAATTTACTAACGGCTGTGATGCTTTTAATAGGCGTATGGGCAGTTAAAAATAAAAAAATCGGATTTCATAAAATTTGCATGCTGACTGCATTCACATTGGGTTCTTGTTTCTTAGTGTTTTACGTCATTTATCACCTTACTAACGCTTCTACTTCTTTTGGTGGTTCGGGTTTTATTTCAATAGTATATTATTTTCTACTAATTTCACATATACTATTGGCTGCTGTGGTGGTTAAGTTTGTATTGATGGCAGTGTATTATGGTTTACAAAATAACATCGAGTCACATCGAAAAACGGTTCGATATGCTTTTCCCATTTGGTTGTATGTGTCTGTAACGGGCGTAATTGTTTACTTAATGATTAGCCCTTACTATCATTATTAAAGTTAATTTGTAATTTTTAAATTTATCAATTATGAAAACGATTGTAAAAAATGTTGCCGTAATTTTGATATTGATTCAGTTTGCCACCATTAGCCTTACCTATTCGCAATGTGCCATGTGTAGAGCTACTGTGGAGAGTAGTTCAAAATCGCCGAAAGGTAAGGGTAAAGGATTAAATAATGGTATTCTTTATTTAATGTGTATGCCTTATATTTTGGCCGCTGGTATTGGTTATTTTTGGTATAGACACAGTCGCAAAGAAACAGCACAAAAAAATAAGATTGACGATGTGCTAAAAAGGAAATTAAACTAATTGAACCAACGTTGCACCATATCCAAATTTTTCTTTTTGGGCGTCTTTAAAGTATTTAATCAACTTGTTTTTTGACAATCTTTTGTGAATTTCATTTCTAAGCGTTCCATTTCCTGTACCATGAATAAATATAATTTTTTCCATGCCACTTGCTATTGCATTTTCTAAACTTTTTTCAAAATAATCAATTTGTATATATAGCATTTCATGTGGCTGTATGTCTTTATGATCTTTTACCAATTTTTCTATATGCAAATCGATTTCGTCTGTAGGTTTTGAATATGCCATTATAGTAGGGCTAGACATGTGTTCATCTATTTGATCCAAAATTTTTGAAGGTTCAATTTTGATGGCATCCCTATCTATCTGAAATAAAAAAGTACTTCGGTTGATAAGTTTGGAATGCTTTTTACTTTTATGAAATGTGGCGGCGGTAAATTTCAATTTCTTTTCTAAAGGTGCTTTGTGTACGGTTATTCCATTAGCATAGGTGAGCCATTGGATATATAACTCTGGCCATGATTCAAATTCGTTTAGTTTATATTCGGTTATTTTTGTAAAGTTTCTAGGGCTAAGCGTTCCAGATGTGATGCCTTTATAAACTAAATTATGTTTTTCGTTGATGGTATAGAGTATGGTATCGTTGGTATCGTTTACCATTAGTAGAGAATAGATGCGGTCGTTAAATGCTTCAAATGAAATAAATACCCCATCAGTAGGAGAGATGATTGTTTCTTCGTTGGTAGGTTTGGTGCTAGGGTTAAATTTTTTAGCTTCATCGCTGGCAATCAATACGATTTCGTTTTTGAGAATAGGAATTAAA
Organism: Cytophagales bacterium; assembly: GCA_013297765.1. Taxonomy (GTDB): domain Bacteria; phylum Bacteroidota; class Bacteroidia; order Cytophagales; family Cytophagaceae; genus REBA01. Next base: position 28,030 of record JAAFID010000025.1, read on the forward strand.
AAACCATCTTCGATTTCTACCTCGAAAGTTCTTTCATCTATTTTTCTTCGAATGACACCCTGCTCTTTGCCATGGGTAAATCTTACTTTGTCGCCTATATTCATACTGCAAAAGTAGATAATAATATGGTTAGAAATGTACAATTAATATAAGTTCGCTAGGTTATTTATTGGATGTGCGTTTAGTCAAAATTCTCATTAGGTATTGTAGTATTTAATTATTTATGCAATTCAATTCAACCCAAAACTTTAGGTATATGCGGCTATTTAGGATTATATGCCTACGTTATATTTTAAATTTGTTGTATAATAGTTGTATTATGTCTATAAAAAAATGCTATAAATGTGAAATAAGGGACGATTTGTTTTTATGTTTGATAATATATTTTTAGTATCTTACATGAAAATACGTAATAATACTTTCTATTTTGCTTAAAATTGAACATGGAAGAATTTATAAAACTTATCGAATTTTATTCATTTTTAATATTATAAGTTATGGGTATGCAAAACAAAACATTGATAAACCACTTTAATATTTCTACCCAGCAGTTTTTACAATTGCAACAAAAAGCTAAAACAGGGCTTTATGAATGGGATTTGATTAATAATATTTGTATAGCGACAGAGCATTTTTATGAAATATTTGGATGGGAAAAAATGGATTCATTTGCAATTAATGAGAAATTTTGGGAAATGGTTCATACTGAGTATGTACAACCACTGAAAGATAAGATAGATTTTGCTATCGCTAATGAAGAATTTTTTGAGGCATATTATTGGATTGCCAATGGCAAAAATCAACAAAAATACATTCATTCTTACGGTCAGATAATTAGAGATGCTGAGATGAAACCATTAGTAATGAAAGGTTTATTGATGGATGTTACTGAAAAAAAATATTATGAACTATCACTAGAACGTGCCAATGAAGAATTAAAAAAACAAGTTCAGGAACTAAAAATTAAAAAACAAGAATTGCGTAAAAAGGAACAGGCATTGTCAGATGCTCAGTCTTTGGCAAAATTGGGTAGTTGGGAATGGAATTTAGAAGATAGTAGTGTGAACTGGTCGGATGAAATGTTCCGCATGTTTGGTTATGAACCTTATACTGTAAAACCAGATTATGACCTTTGGGCTTCACATTTAGATGCAGCAACTATTGCCTTATTTCATGAAAAATACGTCCAATGTGTAGCAGATAAACAGCCTTATAATTTTACCCACTCGTTTATAGATGCCGGTGGCAAAGAAAAATGGTTGCAAGCTAGAGGTAAAGTGAATTTTAGTGAAGATGGCATACCACTACAACTTCAAGGGATAGCTATAGATATTACCGAACAAAAGGAAATAGAAAGAAAGCTTAAAAAAAGAACTGATGAATTAAATTTTTTAGCCGACAATGCTTTAGATCTTATATCATTGCATAATGAAGAAGGTAAAGTAATATACGCTTCGCCATCTTGGGAAAATTTTATAGGATTGAGTCCAGAAAAATTGCTCAATATATCACCAAAAGAAATAATGCACCCCGATGATATACATTTGGTAGCCAAAATAATGGAAACGGTATTTTTGACAGATGAAACACTCCATCATGTAGCTAGATTAAAATGCAGCGATGGCAATTATAGA
>JAAFID010000250.1 GCA_013297765.1 Cytophagales bacterium
TATCAAATTTTTAAAATGGTCGCCATTTAATTGATTAAAATAAGATTCCGACGGTACGCCAGCCGCTATAAAGTCTAGATTTGAATAAGCGGTATGTATTATTATTTCATCTGTCAAACATTGGTGTTGAAGATAGTGAGATAAACCCAGCTTGGGCAATTGAGCAAATATTTTTTCTATACCAGCATTGTAAATATTGGCATCTACAACGATTACTTTCTTGTGGGCAAGCATAAGTGCATAGGCTAGATTTGTAGCTGCCCAAGATTTGCCTTCACGACTATTGGTAGATGCTACATTTACTATCTTTTGGTAGTTAGGCTGCAACACTTGCTGGATATGATAAGCCAATTTTATAAATTCATTGCGAACCGATTGATTTTTATTATTAAAAAAAACAATTGTATCATTGTTTTTGGGGTTTCTTATCATTGCTTTGATGGGTACAGCCGTCAGTTTCGAAACCTCTTCGGGGTGGTCTATAGTATCGTAGTGCGGCACTAGCTTTCTAGAAAATATAAAAGCTGTGGGCATGATTAGGGCTAATAATGCAACGAACAGCAATACAAATTTTTTATTGGGTTTCACAGGCCCATCTCCCATTAGTGTGGCCTCATCTAGTATTTTGTTGTCGGCAGTATTTGCAGCTTTTGCAATACTTGCCGCCGCACGACGCTCCATCAAATAGGTAAATATAAAATCGTTGTGTGTATTTATTCTTTTAATTTTGTTCAGCTTCTTTTCGGCATTGGGCAATTTGTTTTGTTTTAATCTTGTATCTCTTATCTGATTTTCTATCTCGCCTAGTGCCATCTTAGAGCTAGCAGTTACGCTCTTCAAGTTCTCAAGCAACGATTTTAGGCTGTTCTTCGATTTTAGTTCTAGCATTTTATAGGAAGGGTTTTTGCTACCAGCACTATAGGAAAGTGATGCTTTTTCTCTTTCTATTTTGCTTATTTCATTGATTAAATCGTTCATCAATGGGTCATTTACACCAATGGCAGAGGGTGCTACTAGCTTGTTGAGTTGTGTGTTTTCTGTCACATACTTGTGTAGGTAATCGTAGTATCTATCTTTTATTAGCAGTTCCGCTTTCTGCTTCTCTAGTTGCTCTGTTTTAGTAGCATGTTGTCGAGAGGCAAAATCAAAATCCATTATTTGATCTTCGTTGCGAAAGGTTTGCAGGGTATTTTCATCTCGCTGTAGCGAGTCGGCTATAAATGATATTTGCTGGTCTATAAACTTGATGGTGTTAGACGCAATCTCATTCTTCTCATCTAAACCTTGCTGCACATATAGTTCGCATAGTTTGTTTAAAAATGCCAATTCTTTTGCTACTACAGGGCCTTCTATTTGTAATTCTATTACCGAAGCCTCTTTTTTCAAGGGTTCTACAACTATTTTTTTGGCATACGATTTCAATACTTTTTCATTGTCTCTAATCACAAAAAAGATTTTCTCCAATCCTTCTTTATTAGAGCTGTAGAAAGATGGGTTTCTAAATAGTTGGAATGAAAAATAGGGAGTTTCAACAGCATCACCAAACGAAGACTCTGTGGTATAGCTAAAGTTTTTTACTACCTCTTTGGCAATATATTTAACGCCTATTTTTCTAGGTAACACTTCATTGGGTTTTATGACTAACCGAAATCTATTATCATCCAGCAGCGTAATTTCAAATGGCACTTCTAGTATCTGAGGTTTTGCAGTATCTATATTTACAATAATGGGGGCATGAGGGAAAAACTCTAAATCTCTAAAAGTACCATTTTTAAAATAAGAAACTTGAAATGGCAACTGATACAGCGTTTTGGATAGTAAGCGATATGATTTGAGTATGGCTACTTCATTGTTTACATTGCGGTAGGCACTAAATGCATCAATATCATGCAGTATACTGCTTCCTTCTGTATTGTTGTTTTTGTCTTTTACTATTACAGATGCCTTTACTTTGTACATGGGGGTGCTGTAGTGCATGTATAAATATGCTGCTAGTAAAAGTACTACCGCACCTATCAAATAGTAGTGCCAGTAGTAAGCGAGTTTTAAGCATATCAATCTAAGATTGATATGCTCATCGAGAGGTAATTGTTTTGCCATTCGGTTTTATCGTGACCAATTTAAAAGTACCAATACAATGGAACTGACAGTGAGTAGCAGTTGTAAGGCAGGTATATTCAACCTTCCCGCCTTTGATTTCATGGGTTCTACATATATCACATCGTTTGGGTGTATCGTAAAATATTCAGAAGAGAGTACTTTCGCATTTGTTAAGTCGAGGTACGCCACATCCGACCCTACTTTATCTTTCGATGGCCGCACTACGCATACTCTCTTTCTATTGCCATAGTCTGCTATATCGCCTGCAAGACTAAGTGCCTGTAGCACGTTGATATTGTCATTATAAACAAAAAATTGACCAGGGTTGCGTACTTCGCCCATAACGCTTACCCTAAAATTTGAAATCTTAATATGTACATTTTTTAAGTTTACAATACTATCCAAGCTATGCGAAATAGTATCGCTCAGGCTTTCTGTTGTTAGGCCTTGGGCATGCACCATACCTATAAGTGGTACGTTGATAAATCCTTTCTCGTCTAGCGTATAGCTATTGATATACATCGATGCCACATTGATTTGAGAGCCACTAGCAGTGCCGCTTTCTCTATTAAGTATGTCAGATGTACTCTTGTCGGTTGTAGCAAATTTTACATCAATATTATCGCCAGGCATCAATCTGTATGGTGTGCGGGGGTATGGGTAGTGCACACTAGTACTGTTTTTTTGATAAGGTGTATGAAAACTTACCAATTGACGATGTCTTACACAGCTTGAGAACAGAGCTACCATAGTCCACGCTAAAGTAAATTTTAATAAAAAATGGCGCATCATTTTTGAACTGTTCTTTTGTAAAACAATAGTAACACAATTTTATTTTACACATCACCCTCTGATGGTGTTTTAACAATTCGTTAATATTCTATTGTTCGTGATATAAAGTGGTGCAGGTAATTTAGCGATTGTAACAAACCACCCCAGTCTTGGCCGATTGGGCAAACTGAGTATAAATATAGATATGAGAATTAGCATTTTTGGACTAGGGTATGTGGGAGCAGTT
>JAAFID010000251.1 GCA_013297765.1 Cytophagales bacterium
ATTCCGCTACTGATAGGGCTTTATCATGATATTGAACAGTGTGATATTGTTTTTTTGCAATACATTTTCTCTATCAGTACACCTATTAGTTTAATATTAGCCAAATGGCACGGCAAGCCTGTACTGTTATCGCCTAGAGGTAGTCTGTCTAAATGGATTTTAAAACATGGAAAAAGAAAAAAAGAGTGGATTAACTTTTTGATTAGACCATTTGCCAAGTCAATTCATTGGCATGCTACAGCGGTGCAAGAGCAAGAAGATATTTTAAGTCTATTTCCCCAAGCAAAAACACATATAGTGCCCAATTGTATTCCTATTGATAGCTACGGCAAGGCCAATATGCTTACCAAATCAGCATTTATAGAGCGATTTCTACCTGATAAGCACGTGCCTATGCCCTCTCATATCATAGTATCTATGGGCAGGTTGCAAAAGAAAAAAGGATTTGACATACTGATACAAAGTTTTGCCATTGTAAAAAAGACATTTCCCCTTGCTATATTGGTTATTGCTGGTAGAGACGAGCGGCAGTTGGACAAATTGCAAGCCCTTGCAACCGCTTTGGGAGTCGATTCTAGCGTGTACTTTTGTGGTCAAATAGATGGGCAAGACAAAATTGATTTTTTTAGCAATGCAGATGTTTTTGCACTACCCTCGCACAATGAAAATTTTGGCAATGTGTATGCAGAAGCCTTGGCGTGTGGGCTGCCTATAGTAGCCAGCACGGCTACACCTTGGCAAGAGATTGAAAATAATCATTGTGGCAAATGGGTAGCCAACCAACCAAAACATACTGCGGCTGCCATAGAAGAAATTCTTACCAATGGAAAAGACCATTACACCCCAAATTGTAAGACTTTTGTTCAAAAATTTTCTGGCGAAAACGTAGGCAAAGGCTTTGACCAAATTGCCAAGGCAATTATTTTAGAGAAAAAAAATAAAAAATAGTGTACCAAGATCTTAGTAAATTTTCAGTACCTACAACATTTCGTGGCAAAAACCCACTAATAGTTCAGCTTTGGTGGATAGTAGATGCACTGCTATTTAAACCATCGCCACAGGTATTGTATGGGTGGCGTAGGTTTCTATTACGTTGCTTTGGCGCAAAAATAGGCAAAGGTGTTGTCATTCGCCCATCGGCACGCATTACCTACCCTTGGAAAGTAAGCATTGGCAATTATAGTTGGATAGGGGATTACACCGAGTTGTATTCTTTAGGCCAAATCACCATTGGGGCAAATAGTGTAGTGTCGCAACGCAGCTATATATGCACTGGAAGCCACCAATTTGAGTCGCTTGCATTTGACATATACGCCCTCCCCATCATTATTGAAGACGAGGTATGGATAGCTACCGATGTATTTGTAGGTCCAGGCGTAACTATTGGCAAAGGCACAGTAGTAGGTGCCCGCAGCACAGTAATGAAAAATTTAGAATCTGGGTTTATCTATGCTGGATATCCTTTAAAACAAATTCGCCGCAGGCAACTTCCTACATCATAGTGTAAAAAATGCGGTATTATTTTTCCTTATGAAAATATTAGTTTTTGGAATCAACTATTACCCCGAACTGACAGGTATAGGCAAGTACACTGCCGAAATGTGTACTTGGTTAGCACAACAACAACATCAAGTAGAAGTGATTACGGCCATGCCCTACTACCCCGAGTGGCAAATACACCCAAAATACCAGCACAGGCTGTGGCATACCGAAACCATGAATGGCGTAGCTGTACACCGCTGCCCGCTGTATGTACCCCAAAAAGTAAGTGGTCTAAAACGAATGATTCACGAATTTTCGTTTTTGCTCACTTCGACTATATACTGGACCAAGGCCTTGTTTCAAAAATATGATGTGGTGCTATGTGTATGCCCACCATTTCACCTAGGCTTTATGGCATGGGTGTACAAGGCTATCAAAAAGACCCCAGTAGTGTACCACATTCAAGATTTGCAGGTAGATGCTGCTCGCAATTTGGGCATATTAAAAAGTGAGAAACTACTTAACATCTTAGAAAAATGTGAACGCTTCCTATTGCAGCGTATGACTAAAGTTTCCAGCCTTAGTGATGGCATGAAACAGAATATTTTAAAAAAAGGAATTGCTGAAAGAAACTATTTCAATTTGCCCAATTGGGTAGATACCGATTTTATACAACCTATACCCAAAGAGGCTTCTTTAAAAACGCAACTTGGCTACCAGGCTAGCGACCGAATTGTTCTATATTCGGGCAATATGGGCGAGAAGCAAGGACTAGAAATAGTACTAGAAGTGGCCGAATTGCTGAAAAATGAACCCCATATTCATTTTTTATTTGTGGGCGAGGGTGCGAGCAAGCAACGTATGCAAGCGTATGCCTTAGAGAAAGGACTGACCAAAGTAAAGTTTAAAAATTTACTACCTTATGAACAGTTGCCACTGCTGCTGGCTGCTGCCGACATTCATTTGGTGATTCAAAAAGGCATAGCATCTGACCTGATGCTGCCATCAAAATTGCTGGGCATACTTTCTTCTGGAGGGTTGGCCATGGTTACGGCAGTGCCTGGCACATCGCTTTACGGCATCATTAAAGAGCACAACGCAGGGGTGGTGATTGCACCTGAGAAGAGTGAGCAATTACTTATCGCTATTCAAGAGCATATATTCAACGACAATTTGATTCAAAAAACCAATGCTAGAAATTATGCTTTGAATGAACTAAATATTCATAAAATTTTAAAGAGATTTGAAACTAGATTAACAGCCATAGTTACTTCTCAATAACTTCTACATACCAAAATATATAAGAAACCACCCTCTGTCCAAGTCCTTGATAAATAAATGAACAACAATATTTTAATACTAAATGCCTCTATAGTCAATGAAGGCAAGCAAATAGAAAGCGATATGCTCATTGCAAATGGCAAAATAGAAAGATTAGACAAAAATTTATCTGCTTTGCGAGCTGCGACTATCATTGACGCCAATGGCAAAAAAATAATTCCAGGAATAATAGATGACCAAGTGCATTTTAGAGAGCCAGGGCTTACGGCAAAGGGCAACATCTATTCAGAATCGAAGGCGGCTGTAGCTGGTGGTGTAACTACATTTATGGAAATGCCCAATACCATACCCAAT
>JAAFID010000252.1 GCA_013297765.1 Cytophagales bacterium
AATTACTGATGAGTTTATTTTATCTTACCAATACCCTAACATTACCCTATGCTCACCCAATTCAATCAATTTATAGTCGACAAACTTTTATTCCAACCTGACGATAGGCTGTTGGTAGCTGTAAGCGGCGGGGTAGATTCAGTGGTGTTGTGCCATTTGTTGTTTTGTTTCCATCAAAAATTTGCCATTGCTCACTGCAATTTTGGGTTACGGGCTGCCGACTCAGATGCCGATGAGGCATTTGTAAAAAAACTGGGTTTAAAATATCAAGTGCCATGCTACAGTAAAAAAATGAAACCCCAGCAATATTGCGAAACTCACCAATGCTCGATTCAGATGGCCGCACGGGCATTAAGATATGAGTGGTTTCAAGAATTAATTTTAGAAAATAATTTTCAATACCTAGCCACGGCTCATCACCTGAACGATTCACTGGAAACGGCTTTGCTCAATTTGACCAAAGGCACTGGTATTGCTGGTGTTCGGGGTATTTTACCTAAAACAAATAACATTGTACGCCCCTTACTTTTTGCAAGTAAAGAAACCATTGTCCAATATGCAGAAAGCCAAAATCTAACTTGGCGAGAAGATGTTTCCAACGCTACGACCAAATACCAGCGCAACCTACTGCGGCACGAGGTAGTGCCAGTGTTGAAACAGATTAACCCCAATCTAGAAACCACCTTTGCCCATACCCTAGAACGGTTGCAGGCTACTGAACAAATTTTTCAGAAATACATTGCTCAAATCAGGCAACAGTATCTGAAAATGGAAGATGATGTTACGGTCATTGATACCACCAACATTGCTTATGAATCACATTATTCCATGTTACTTTTTGAATTGTTGAAAGAATTTAGTTTTACATGGGCAGATGCTGAGGCTATAGCGGAAAGCAACAACGACGGGGTTAAGCATTTTTTTGCAACCAATTATAAACTTCTAAAATATCAAAATCAATTACGAATTTATGCCGTGACCGAAGTGGAAAACTTTACTGAACAACTGATAGCACTGGGCGATACAGTGTGCAGGTATGGCAATTATTCTATAGAATTATCTTATCCTGAACCAAAACAGATTGACTTTACAAGCCATACAAATGAAGCGTTTTTCGATATAGATTTATTGCAATTTCCTTTGATGATAAGACCATGGCATCCTGGCGACCGCTTTCAACCCAGTGGTATGAAAGGGTTAAAAAAAATAAGCGATTACTTGATAGACGAAAAAATACCATTGGACAAAAAAGAAAAAGTGTGGGTATTGCTATCGGGCGAAACTATTGTGTGGGTAGTAGGCATGAGGGCTGCACATGTTGCACGCATTGGCAACACTACTACTCGGGTGATGAAGTTTAAACTAATAAGCAATGATTAAAATCAATTGTTTTAAATAATCACCTTTATAAACAATTAGAAAAACTTGCAAAGTAGAATTTTCAAGCGTTTTAAGCAATATCAGCAAAAGCATTCGTACCTTTACGCCTTATAAATATTGGGAATAAATAAACAGAAAATGAAAAAAGTTGCAGATTATAGAAAGATGTTGAATGTAGATAAAACAGTAACCCTGAAAGAACTGAAAACCATCTACAGAGACGTGATGAAAGATTGCCACCCCGATAAATTCTCGGATGAAGCTGAAAAATTAGCCGCAGAAGAAAAAAGTAAAGACATTATAGAGGCATATCACTTCTTAGTAAGTATCGCTCAAGAAACAGTAGCCGACAATTTGCCCGAATATACCGAAACCATTACTACGTCTGCCATTGTAGATATACATTACGAATCGCAAACTTTAAAAATTACCTTTGATAATGGCAGTAGCTACGAATATTTTGTAGTGCCAAAAACGATGTACATCAAATTTATGAATTCTGATTCCAAAGGTAGATTTGCCCGTCGTCATATTTTTCACGAATTTTTATATAGAAATGTAGCAAAATCGGTGGCTGTAGAGCAGTAAATTGACAAGTGCAAAAATTCTAAAAAAAGAAAATTTTACCTTTATGGATATTCAAAATTTCAAACAAAAAACCATTGCTATGATTAAAAAAATTGGTTTAATAATCGTTGGAATTTTACTATGCATTGTTCTGTTTTTTACTTTTGGCAACTATAGCGAGGGCGACAGGGCTGGCACTATCATCAAATTGAGTAAAAAAGGATATGTGTTCAAGACCTACGAGGGTCAGTTGAATCTAGGAATGGTGTATGTAGAAGGCAGCGAGTCGTCGGTCAATAAATCATTATGGTCTTTCTCGGTCAATGGCGACCAAGCATTAATAGATTCTATGAACTACGCCATGTTGAATGGTAAACGTGTAAAACTGCATTATGTAGAAAAGTACTATACCGCTCCATGGGTAAGCGAGTCTCACTACATAGTGAAATCAATGGACATAGAGCGGAAGTAGTAAGGTTGAGGTTATTCCATTCCCTCTAAAAATTTCTTGTACCACAGTCCCGACGATTTGATGATTCTCTCTTGGGTTTCGAAATCGACATAAATAATACCGAAACGAGGATGAAAACCCTCTGCCCATTCAAAATTATCTTTGAGTGTCCATATAAAATAGCCCTCTACCTTTACGCCTTCTTGCTTGGCACGCAGCACTTCTCGCAAATAATTTTGTAAATATTCTACACGATGAATGTCATGAATTTGCCCATCGTGGGTAGCGGTATCTGAAAAGGCAGCACCGTTTTCTGTAATGTATATTTTTTTAATGTTCGGGTAAGCATCGTATTTTTTCAACATGTGGTAAAGTGAAGGTGGATATACCTCCCAATTCATCAATGTTGTATGTACTTTTCGTTCGCTCGCCTTTACTATCGAAGCATGTAGGTAGGGTGTAAAAAATGAATATTTAACTATTTCTCTCGTATAATTTTGAATACCTATAAAATCAAAATCATACTTCATTAGTTGCTCATCATTTGGCTTGAAATATTTTTCTATTTTTCGCAGCGTTGGCAAATCCTTAGTGGGGTAGCCAAGGCCTAGCGTAGGCTCTATAAAAAGCCTGTTCAAAAGTGCATCTACCCTATTTGCGGC
>JAAFID010000253.1 GCA_013297765.1 Cytophagales bacterium
TGCTGCTGCCTGCCTTGAGGGAATACCTGCAGAGTACACAAAAATTTGAGGGTGAAATTCTGTCCAATTTGCCGTCCAGTCAGTGCCGCCAAATGCCCCTCGGTAATTCACAGGTTGAAAAAACGCAGGCAATGCGGGCAAAGTTCCTGTTTGAAAGGAACTACCTTTTGCTACTCTTGCATTGGCATTAAGTGTAAACAATGGCTCATATTTGAAAGGTGCTTTCTTACCTACTGCTATTACACTATTTATGATGGAGTCTTTATAGGCAGGTTTGGCATACCATTGTGTAGGTGAGGCAAATGGAGCCCAAGCTGTATATGGTTCGGCTGTACCTACACGTGTATTGGGCAAATAGGCAGCACTTACACAATTTCTAATTCTTATAGAATCTTTCACCGCATTGTTTACCGTGTTGGTACCTACAAAGTGAATTCCAGAAGTCTGTTGCTTTGTAGAGTCTGACGGCCAAGCCACGAAAAGGGTATTGTATAATTTGATTTCAGTATTTTTTCTTAGAGAAGCACCGCTTCTAAAATATGGATTGATACGGGTTTCAGAAGTTTGTACTGGACCCCAGACTTCAAAGTTAGAAAATATAGGAGCAGTTTTGGGTACAGCATTTGACCCGTTTTCGTCATTATCAGATTCAAAACCCGAAGAGCCAGATTGGTCAGCTACTTCAGGCTCTCTAAAACCTAGTCCATACTGATTATAGCCTTTGTAGCCATTGTCGGTATCAAAGTCATCGTCTAGCGGTTTCCAAGAAATCAAATATTTCCCATTTACTGTTCCACCAAACCACTCAAAAGAATCGTCGCCCGAAAAAGATACCTGTATATATCGCAAAGTGGTGCCGCTGCCTACAGAGGCTAGCGTAAGGCCATTGATTTCTTTGTTTGGTTCTATAGCCATACCAGCGTATTCAATGCGTACATATTGCATATTTCCAGAATTGTCGTTTGAAACATTGCCCCCATGAAAGGCTTCATAGTTTCCCTCTAGTTCTATATTTGAGCCCACGTTGTTAGGTGCATTTCCACAAATTACTACTCCACCCCAATCGCCTCGTGCTCTCATCCCTTGCAGCTTGCAAGAGGTAAATACAATAGGTAAAGTAGGTGTACCTACCGCATTTAGTTTTGCTCTTTGCTCTACTATTAAAAGTGCAGTATCTACAGGCGATGGATTGCCCATGACTATGGTGCCAGGCTGTATCGTTAGCGTTGCACCAGCCCCCACACGAACGTAGTCGTGCAGTACATAAATACTATCTTTATACCAAGTCGTATTGGTCGCAATGCGATTGCCTACATTACCTCGTTTGTTAGTCCCATAAATATGTTTTATAGGGCCAAATGCTGCAGGGCAAGAGCTTTCCAGTCCAGCAAGGGGAGGGGGTTCTATCGGGAATTCATAAAAAGAAAAAGCGTTTACACCTTTGATACTTTTGATAGTAGGCCCTAAAAATGGGGTGTTGGCCGATACTGCATTGGGTAGATACGTAATCGTTTTTGCGGTGCTAAAAGTATCTAATTGTAATATTATTTTGTTGCTACCTGCTATCCCACTCACTACTTTTCCCACCATGCCATCTATATAAAAATAGTCTTTCAAATCTATCCCCCCTATACTTTGAGGCCATACTAAATTGGTTACACGATCAAATTCCAATATAATCTGTTGTTGGCGGGAAGAGGCGTAGTAAGCCCTCGTAATTTCTGGCGATTGAATATTAAGCGTGTCGGTAGCATTATAAAAATCTTTCGCTACAATTTTATATACTTGTCTAGCTATTTCATGGTACCCTGCTGTATCGTAGTGGCAGCCATCATAGCCCTTTATGCCAGCCGTAGCTATGGTATGTACATTGGCAAATGATTGTTTTAATTTTCGTTGCCCATCTCTAAATTTTCCTGAATTGCTATTGCTAGTACAGCCAAGATTTATTTGAAATATATACATCTTGGCAGCACTAGCATAATCTATTTTCCATGCCTGATATAGTTGCTGAAAATATTCTTCATATAGCTGATATGGGTTGTTTGCATCGCTCTCTCCTTGATACCAAAATATCGCTTTAATATCATTTATCAATCCTGATTTTAATAACCGATAGTGTAATTTGCCATAAATAGTATTTGTAAAATAATTGCTTTGACTACTATTTTTCATGTGTTCATCAATTGTAGAACCCCCAGTACCTCCATTGATAATACAGGTAGGTATGCCTTGATTTTCCTTAATCAATTGTTGTAGTATGATTCCCCAAGAACCCGTTAAAAAAGGGTACACACCTTTGGCAATATTCCAATTGGTGTCGCTAGGGTTATAAGCAACGTAGTTAGCATTATTAGTTTGTACACCAAACGTACGGCAATATTGATTGCTGTATGTTTCCATACTGCTGGAATAACGAGAATTGGACTGTCCATTGATTACATAAACATCCCCAGCGACAATACTGTCTCGAGAGGTTATTAAAGAAGAATCAGCGGGTTGTTTGGCATAAATAGCAAATTTATACTCCGCCAGTTCGGCCACAATGGTGGGGGATAAAGCAAAGGACGCACTTCCACTAACATAGGTAACCGATGTTTTGAGGTATTTGTAAAAAATATTATTTCTATAGACCACTACCGACAGTTGGCTGTATCCAGCAGTCGTTATTTTTCCCGCAATGGGAATTATTGCTTTATTGTTGCTCTTGCGTGGGTACAGTTGCAGCTTTGCAGGTATTTTTGAAAAAGTTACTGTAGGAGTAGCAATGCATACTTGAAGTACAAAAATTAAAGAAAAAGTATTGACAAATACTAGTCGTACAAATGCTATTCTCATCTCGCAAAAATAATGGTTTTAAAACCGCATAACTGCTATTGGTGAGTTATCAAATAATGATGCTTCTGTATCGGGAATGTTATCAAATTTTTTATTCTATTTTTCGCCTCATTCTCATCAAGGGTTGTTCTACGGTCTGATGTATCAATTCAGCTACTGCCATACTAAGCACCAAGGCTATTATTGTAGAAAATATTTTG
>JAAFID010000254.1 GCA_013297765.1 Cytophagales bacterium
TGTATTCATTAAATTATTCTACTGGAAGTAATTTATAAGTTTTACTTATTTTTAAATTATTGCGATAGTAATCCATACTCAATTTTTTTTAACTCCCTTCCTTTTGTTAATTTTAACAAAACACCAAACCGCACCAAAGCAATATCTTCATGTCATTGAAAACAACTGTAAAATTTAATGCTGTAAACAACCTGAGCGATGCCAGGTATGGAGCAGGTATGGGAGTAAGCTTATTAGGTTTTTGTCTTGATAAAGACCAGCCAAAATCTATAGAGTTGACCAAGCTGGGTGCTATTGCCAATTGGGTGGCTGGGGTACAGATTGTTTTTGAATTTGAAACTTTTGATGCCGACGTTTTTGAGCAAGCAAGGCAAGTAGCCGTACCGCAATTTGTTCAGATAGTGGATATTGAATCTTGGGACTTACTTGAAAAGACAGCACTGCCCATCATTCATAAAATCAAATTTGAACCAGAAGCAAATACCCTTACCGAATTGGTCACCAATTCGCCAGCAAGCTACGTGCTGCTGGAAGCCAATACCGATGTAGATTTAATGGAGTATTTAGAGGAATTGACCTTGTTGAGCACTACAAAAAAAATATGTCTCAGTTGGGGAATAGAGAAAAAAAATATAACCGCTATTTTAGACCAAATTGCTCCATGGGCTATTGCCATTGAAGGTGGCGAGGAAGACAGGCCAGGCATCAAAAGTTTTGATGAAATGGATGAAATACTAGCTTTGCTAGAAGAGGAAAACTAACATTAAAATTACCAATGAAAATATTTGCAGTAGGTAGAAACTATGCCGAGCATGCCAAAGAACTTGGTAATAGTGTGCCGACAGAACCCATCATTTTTATGAAGCCTGAAACGGCAGTACTTAAGAATAATGCTCCTTTTTACTATCCATATTTTAGTCAGAATATTCATTTTGAAGTAGAATTGTTGATTAAGATTTCCAAAGAAGGCAAAAACATTACGCCTCGTTTTGCCTATAAATATTTTAGCGAAATAGGCATTGGCATAGATTTCACCGCCCGTGATTTGCAAGATAAGGCCAAGGCCAGTGGCTTGCCTTGGGACATTGCCAAAGGCTTCAATGGTTCTGCCCCTATGTCTGATTTTTTGCCGCTCGCCTCTCTCACCGATGTGAACAATATAGATTTTAGCATAACACTTAATGGCGTACAAAAGCAAGAAGGCAATTCCAATCAAATGATTTTTGATTTCAGCCACCTTGTAGCTTATATCTCTAAGTTTTTCACGTTGAAAAAGGGAGATGTGATATTTACTGGAACACCAGCAGGAGTGGGTGCTGTAGCAGTTGGCGATGTACTGGAAGCATTTTTAGAAAACAATAAGATGCTTGTTTGTGAAGTCAAATAGGGTGTGGAGTTTCAAAAAAACTGTCTCAACAATTGTGATATTTCAGGTGCTTTATTTACAATCATAAAATGTCCGCCGCCTTTGATAACGGCATTGGCAGTTACTGAACCTATAGGAATAATGCGGTCGTTGTCTCCATGAATATGAAAAATAGGAGTAGAGGTAGCTTTTCCTTCCCAATGCAGCAAGGCATTCATCGCCCATAACAAAAAATGCTCGTCGGTATCGGCAATAATTTTGTTCAGTAAAGATTTTTCACTAGGTGTGCTAAGCCCGAATAGCCAATAGAAAACACCCAAACTAGCCAGCAGTCGCTTCTTTGTAAATAGTTTTTGTAACCCACACCATGCAGCAAACTTATAATAGTATGGCATTTCTTTCCTATTTTTCAAACTGGAAATGATGATCACCTGACTGGTAGCAACCAATTTTGAAAACTCTACTGCAATCATTCCACCTAGCGACATGCCTATCAATATTGGGTTTGGGTGTTTTATTTGTGCTACCAACCTTTGCGAATAAGCAACCAAAGTTTCTTTTGGCAAAGGCACAATCCATTCAAGGGTCGTATGCGATAGACCTTGGAAATCGAGATTTTTAAAACACCTATAATCCGCTCCTAGTCCAGGAATGAGGTATATGTGAGGTGTAGATTTTTTCATTGAGGGCTGTGAGGTGCTATGTTTAGATTTGTTTTGGCAAATTCTACCACAAAATCATAACAAGATTGATATTCATTTTTGATAGTTCCCTCTAACAATATTTCTCTTAAAGCAGTTTTAATATCACCTACGGTACGAGAGGGCGGCAGTTGAAATATATTCATAATATCTTCCCCAGAAAGTACAGGCTGAAAATTACGCAAATCGTCTTGCTCTAGCACCGCAATTACCTTCTTTTCTACCGCTTCAAAGTTTTCCAAATACCGTTTTACTTTGTCGTTGTTTTTCGAGGTCACATCTGCTTTACATAGAATCATCAGCGAAGTGTAGTCTTCGCCAGCATCCACTATCAATCGACGGATGGCGGAATCTGTAATTTCTTTTTTTACCAGCGGAATAGGGCGAAGGTGCAGACGCACCAGATTTTCTACCGATTTCATTTTCTCATTCAGGGGCAGTTTCATTCTTCTAAAAATACCCGATACCATTCTAGCCCCCTTGTCTTCGTGCCCATGAAATGTCCAACCCACTTTTTGGTCAAATCTTTTGGTAAGTGGCTTCGCAATGTCGTGCAATAGTGCGGCCCACCGCAGCCACAGGTCGCTAGAGTTAGCGGCAACATTGTCGAGTACTTGCAGGGTGTGGTAAAAATTATCTTTGTGCGATTTGTTGTCTTTAGATTCTACCCCATGCAAGGCTACCAATTCGGGAAAAATAATATTCAATAGCCCACATTGGTAAAGCAATTTGAATCCATACGAAGGAGTAGGAGAGAGGATGATTTTATTCAATTCATCCGTTATTCGCTCCATCGACACAATATTGATGCGATTTTGATTTTTGATAATGGCATCAAAAGTATCAGGCGTGATATCAAAATTAAGTTGTGCGGCAAACCTTACAGCCCGCATCATTCGCAGCGGATCGTCTGAAAAAGTAATATCAGGGTCAAGTGGTGTGCGTATAAATTTTCTTTTCAAA
>JAAFID010000255.1 GCA_013297765.1 Cytophagales bacterium
GGGCTCATTTACCCATTTTTGTTTTGAATTTACCGTTTGAATGATTCCTTCAGCAAGTGTAATAGCTGTGCCACTTGGGGCATCTTTCTTTTCGGTATGGTGTATTTCTTCCATTGCAATTCCATACTCTGGATAATTGTTCATGATACGCCCCAATATTTTATTGAAATGAAAAAATAGATTTACACCTACACTATAGTTAGATGCATAAAAAAAACTTCCTGCTTTGTTGCGGCATAGGTCGTCCATTTCTTTCTTTTTTTCTAGCCAGCCCGTGCTGCCGCAAACAATAGGGATACCAGCTTCTAAGCAATATTTTACATTGCGGTATGCACTTTCTGGTTGCGTAAATTCGATGGCAACATCTACATCATTTGAAGTGATTTTATATAAATCTTCGGTATTGTGAAAATCAATTTTAACAGGAACTTCATGTCCTCTTTGAATGGCTATTTGCTCAATGGTTTTTCCCATTTTGCCATAGCCTAAAAGCATTATGCGCATGTGATTTTAATCTTTTTTGTATAGAATTATTTATCGAACGGTAATTTTAATCAAATTATTACAAATTACCTTTTTGTGTCAAAATTTTGTTTGCTACGCCCAGTATGGTGCAGGCTCAGCTGTAGGGCTACACCGTAATATGGAATATTGGTTTGAGGCATAAATTTATATTCTGGCTGCCAATGTAGCGAAAGGTTTTCGTTGATTTCAAAATCTCTCAAATGTGCATCTACATTGGCGTCGATAATGTTGAGTATATACAAACCTGCCATGGCGATATAATTTAAGTCTCTTTGGCGTTCCGTTTTATCTTTATAAAATTTAATATTTTCTAGTGTTGCTCCATCAAGTTGGTAGGTAGTGTTGTATATATCAGTAACGGTTAATGTTGGTGAAGTTGGCAAATTTTTTTCTGCCATTTGTAAATAAATTCCCTTGAACTCTTTGTACAACTTAGAATTATCATAAATAAAAATTCCCACAGCTGTACCAAGCACATACAATATGGGCACTTTCCAAATTCTTTTGTTATACACTTGACCTAAACCTGGCAAGGCGGTAGATAAAAGTGTAGCGGTACGTGGTCGAAAATCTTTTTTCTTTGCTCCTTCGTCAATTTTTACCGTATCTACTTTTTTTGCATCTACTATAATTTCTTGTGCTGCAACTATTGATGAAAAGCCAATTTGCAGGGCAATTAACAACAAAAAGCAAAAAAAATATTTAAAGCAAAAAGGCATGTAAAGGCTTAGAATTACAAATAAGTTTCAAATATAATTGTTTTAGTGAAACCTTGTAGGATTTAAAAGTAGGAAAATTGTTAAAAGGCAATAAAAATTTGGAAATAAAAAACAGTAGTGGCTATGGTTACGCCACTACTAGATGCATATTATAAGTTCAATAATTCTAATATTCTATTCAAATCATCGGTAGATACGAAAGGAATTTTGATTTCCCCTTTATTTTTATTGTCTGCTTTGATTAAAATTTTAGTTCCAAAGTGGGTAGATAGTTTTTGCTGTACATTGGCTATTTCTGGATCTTTGTTTTTTTCTTTGGCTTGTTTTGAAGCATCTTTTTTTCCTGTACCTTCCATGGCATCACGAACCAATTCTTCCAATTTTCTCACCGACAATTCTTGCTCTATCAATTGCTTGAAAATAGAAAGTTGCAAGCCAAAATTATCAATACTAATAAGGGCCCTAGCATGTCCCATTGAAATTTCATCATCACGCAAGGCGGCTTGTATATCAGGTGGTAATTTCAGCAAACGCAAATAATTGTTTACTGTGCTTCTATTTTTGCCTACTCTGTCGCCCAGTTCTTCTTGTTTTAAATTGCATTCGGTAATCATCCGTTGATAACTGAGGGCAACTTCTAGGGCATTAAGGTTTTCACGTTGTATGTTTTCTATCAACGCCATTTCCAGCATCTGCTGGTCATTGGCGGTGCGTATGTAGGCAGGAATTGACGTTAATCCAGCTATTTTTGAGGCTTGGTAACGACGCTCTCCTGATATTAATTGATATTTATCTTGGCTTAATTGTCTTACGGTAATGGGCTGAATGATGCCTTGGGTTTTGATTGAATCTGCTAATTCGTGTAAAGCCTCTTGGTCAAAATGCGTGCGGGGTTGAAACGGATTTACCTCTATATTTTCGAGCAATACTTCGTTGATGCTGCGTACAGCTTCTACTTCTTTAGAAACAGTTTCTGTTGGTGTATTATTTACTGTATCGTTGTCTTTGAGCAGGGCACTAAGCCCTCTACCTAGTGCATTTCTTTTATTGCCGTTATTTGTAGACATTTTCGGTGGTTAAATATGTATTCTAAACTAAATATTAAACTAAAGTCATTAACTAAAAACACCTATGCTTTAAGTTCAGCTTCTGTTTCTTTTGCAGCTGCATGCCGCTCTAAAATTTCTTGAGCCAAATTCACATAACTAATAGCTCCTTTACTATCTGCATCGTGTGCGATTACTGGCAATCCAAAACTTGGGCATTCGCTAAGGCGGATATTTCTAGGAATAATGGTATTGAAAACCAAATGTTGAAAATGTGCTCTTACCTCTTCTACCACTTGGTTTGAAAGCCTTATACGGCTATCGTACATGGTGAGTAGTATGCCTTCTATTTCTAATGTAGGATTCAATCGTGCTTGTATGATTTTGATAGTACTCATTAGTTTGCCCAATCCTTCGAGGGCAAAATATTCACACTGTACGGGAACTAAGATAGAGTGTGCTGCTACTAGTGCATTTACTGTAATCAATCCTAGTGACGGGGAGCAATCTATAATTACAAATTCGTATTTTTCTGCTACATTTTTTAGAGCTTCTCTCATACGCAACTCCCTGCCTTCAATGCTCACCATTTCTATATCAGCACCAGCCAAGTCAATGTGTGCAGGTACCAAATCTAAGAATGGTACAGTAGTTTCTAGTACCAAATCTTTAGCATCTAACCCATCCACCATACACTCGTAGATGCTGGTTTCTATATTGCGAGGGTCAAATCCCA
>JAAFID010000256.1 GCA_013297765.1 Cytophagales bacterium
ACTAGATAGAAATTCTTCAAGGTTTGAAATTGCTCAAGGAATTATTGGTAAAATTCGCCGTGGTCCACTAGGCGTAGTACTTTGTATGGGGCCATTCAACTATCCACTCAACGAAACTTTTACCACGCTTATTCCTGCATTGATTATGGGCAATACCGTGGTGTTCAAGCCTGCAAAAATTGGTGTGCTTTTGCATCGCCCATTGTTAGAGGCTTTCAGAGATTCTTTTCCCAAAGGTGTAATTAATATCGTGTATGGCAGAGGCCGTGCTACGGTAGGCCCATTGATGACTACGGGCAAAATAGATGTTTTGGCATTTATAGGAACCAGCAAGTCGGCGAATATTCTCAAAATGCAACATCCAAAGCCAAATAGATTGCGGTCTGTATTGGCACTTGAAGCCAAAAATCCTGCAATTGTATTGCCTGATGCTGATTTAGACCTTGCAGTGAAAGAGTGCATCTTGGGTAGCTTGTCTTTCAACGGTCAGCGTTGTACTGCACTAAAAATCCTTTTTGTACATACCCAAATCATTGAGCAGTTCCTTAAAAAGTTTACCGAGGAAATGGAAAAACTGAAAAAAGGAATGCCTTGGGAACAAGATGTATTCATTACTCCATTGCCCGAGCCAGAGAAACCAGGCATATTGAAAGAACTGATTGCCGATGCTGAAAAACACGGTGCAAAAGTGATTAACCCCAATGGTGGCGAGCAGAATGAAACGTTTTTCAACCCTGCGTTGCTGTACCCTGTAAACTCAAAAATGCAGGTATATTACGAAGAACAATTTGGCCCACTAGTGCCAGTAGTGCCCTACGAATATATCGAGACACCAATTAAATATATTGTAGAGTCAAATTATGGTCAGCAGGTAAGTATTTTTGGGTCAGACTCGCAAGTAATGGCTGGCTTGATAGATCAACTGGTAAACCAAGTATGCCGTGTAAACATCAATAGCCAGTGCCAACGTAGTCCCGACGTATTCCCATTTAATGGGCGTAAAGATTCTGCCGAGGGAACACTTTCAGTCGCCGACGCACTGCGTGCATTCTCTATACGCACCTTGGTAGCCGCCAAAGATATTCCAGTCAATAAAAAGATGATTACAGAAATAGTGAAAGAAAACAAATCTAATTTCTTATCGACTGATTTTATTTTGTAAGCTTAGGTTTAGGAAATTATTAAAGCCTCTGAGATTTTTCTTAGAGGCTTTTTTGTAGATGATAAAGTAACGAATTGCCTATAATAATTTCAGAGAAAATCATCGGTTTAAGAAATTCAATGCATAACCAACCTCATCCAAAAGCATCTCTTATTCCGCATGATTGCTGCACGCCATTTATTTTTATTTTTTTCAAATTGCCAATCGCTCAAAGCGGCATAAAAAGTATTAATTTGCAACCATGAATGCGAATCTAAAAGTTTACAATACGCTTAGCCGAAAGAAAGAAGTTTTTGAGCCCCTCAATGCGCCGTTTGTGGGCATGTATGTATGTGGCCCTACTGTTTACAGCGACCCACATCTAGGTCATGCACGTAGTAATATCAATTTTGATGTGATATTTCGCTACCTTACCTATTTGGGCTACAAGGTTCGGTATGTACGCAACATTACCGACGTAGGGCATTTGACAGACGAAGTATCGGATGCTGGTGAAGATAAAATTCAGAAGAAGGCAAAACTAGAAAAACTAGAACCGATGGAAGTGGTGCAGCAATACACCAATTCTTTTCATCAAATGCTGAAAAAAATAAATGTGCTGCCGCCAAGTATCGAACCTAGAGCTTCGGGACATATCCCCGAACAAATCAAAATTACCAATGAAATTTTACAAAATGGCTTCGCTTATGAAAGCAACGGATCGGTGTATTTGGACATTGAAAAATATGCGACCAGATACGCTTATGGAGAATTGTCGGGCAGAAATACCGAAGACTTATTAGAGGGCACTAGGGCTTTAGAAGGCCAAGAGGGCAAGAAAAATGCCATGGATTTTGCCTTATGGAAAAAAGCATCACCCGAACATTTGATGCGATGGGATTCGCCTTGGGGCGAGGGTTTCCCGGGCTGGCACGTAGAGTGTACGGCCATGAGTACCAAATACCTCGGCAAACAGTTTGACATTCATGGTGGCGGTATGGATTTGCAGTTTCCGCACCATGAATCGGAAGTTGCTCAGGCCAATGCATGCTTTGGCTGCAACCCTGCCAAATACTGGTTGCACAACAATATGGTGACCATTAATGGGCAGAAAATGGCTCGCTCGCTAGGCAATTTTATTGCTGCCGAGCAGCTATTTATAGGCGAGCATCCATTATTAGAGCGACCCTATAGCCCAATGACGGTGAGGTTTTTCATATTGCAAGCACAATACCGTGGCACACTCGATTTCTCTAACGAAGCATTGATAGCCGCCGCTAAGGCATACAAGAAAATAATCAATGGATTGAAGGCTGTTAAAAAACTTGCCCAAGACCCTGAAAAACCCATAGCGACAAATGAAGCATTGAATGAAGAAATCGTCAAACTATGCGAAGATTGCTTTACAGGGCTAAACGACGACTTCAATACCGCAGCCGCTATTGCAAGTCTATTTAATTTATTGAAAAAAATAAATTCGTTCTCTACACTAGCGACCGATGTGCATACCATTAGCATTGATACATTTGCCCAAATGCAAAAAACCTATATTGATGTAGTAGAAAATATTTTGGGCTTAGTAGAAGAAAAAATAACTGATAGCGATGGTTTTATTCATAATTTGCTAGAACTGTATAGTGAGGCAAAAGCTCAAAAAGATTACCCCAAAGTGGATAAAATTAGGGCGTATTTTAAAGCAGAAGGGCTGCTTATTAAAGATTCAAAAACCACTGTAGATTGGCAATATGAAGAATAAATTTTCAAAAATAATTAACTACAATTTTTCATTTATATATTGTGGAATTGGGCTGTGTAGCATACTGGTACTAGGCTTGGTCGGCTGCGAAGAGAAACAAAAATCTTCTTCAGAAACAGAAAAAACCA
>JAAFID010000257.1 GCA_013297765.1 Cytophagales bacterium
CTTACTGGCTTATCGGCCTCGGTAGTGCGGGCCGTGGTCATGTTTTCATTTTTGCTATTGGCACAGCTGCTGGGCAAAAAGAGCAATACCACCAACACGGTATTTGTATCGGCAATGGCCATGTTACTATACCATACACATTATCTTTTCGATGTCGGTTTTCAACTATCCTATTTAGCAGTCTTAGGTATTGTGTGGGTACACCCTTGGCTGGTGCAGAAGCTAACGTTTAAAAACATTGTATTCTCTACAATATGGGAAGCAACATCTATCACTCTAGCAGCACAGTTAGCGACTGCACCCCTTTGTATTTATTATTTTCATCGTTTCCCAACCTATTTTTTACCTGCTAATCTGCTTATTGTTACCATTACCAATGGTATCATGTATTGCCTAGTAGCGTTGATGGCGTTTTCTGCTTTTGTACCTGTTGCAAAAGTATTGGGAATGGTGGTTCAGTATTTACTTTTCTTCACCAATCGCCTAGTGCTATCAATAGATCAGCTACCTATGTCTATCATTCAATTTATAAATATGAACGTAGCTCAAACCATATTGCTGTACTTATTTCTAATGGGTGTATTGCTACTAGTGCATTATAAAAAATTAGGCTACAGCTATCTCTGTTTGTTTGCAGCTATAGGTTTCTCGGCAATCACTGTGGCGAACAAATGGAAAATGTCTCATAGAAAAGAATTGGTTATACTTTCTACCGACCATGTAACTATGGGCTACCTAGAGGGCAGTACGTTGTTTCTACCCACCATACCTAAAAAAATAAATAAGGTAATAACGGAAAAATTATGGAATTACGGAGTTGCAAAAATAATATACAAACTTCCAATTCACTGCAAAGACACTAGCATGAGCGTGCAAACATTGCATGGTATGTCGATGATGTATAAACCTCATCAATTTTTATCTGCTACTAGAGTACGGCAATATCAAAATTTAAAATTAGATGTGTATGCCACTAATTATGGGGGCAATCACTACATTTATTGGCTGCAGAAAAACAACAAACTATTTAGCACCCATCAATCCCAAAAGACGAATTTGAAGTATGTTACTTTAAAATCAAACGAGATAATTATTGCATCAGATTTAACCAAAACCCAACAACTATGAGTGCTGTATTATACGAAGTCAATAATAGAGTTGCGTACATTACGCTAAATCGCCCTGAAAAAAGAAATGCCCTAAACCATGATTTAGTGCAAGCACTCACCAATGCTTTTGAAAAAGCACAAGCCGACACTGCCGCCAAAGTAGTGGTTTTGCGAGCCAATGGAGAGGTGTTTTGTGCAGGTGCAGATCTGGAATATTTGCAGCAACTACAACATTTTTCTAAAGAGGAAAACATCAAAGATTCCCATCATTTGATGCAACTTTTTAAAACTATTTACACCCTAAAAAAAGTAGTAATAGCACAGGTCAATGGTCATGCTATTGCGGGGGGCTGTGGACTGGTTTCTGTTTGCGATTTTGCTTTTGCAGCAGGCACGGCAAATTTTGGTTATTCTGAGGTTAAAATAGGTTTTGTTCCTGCAATTGTGATGGGGTTTTTAATCAAAAAAATAGGCGAGGCACGTGCAAAAGAAATGTTGCTCACTGGCACATTTATCAAGGCCAAAGAAGCTGAAAAATGGAATTTGATTACGCAAGCAGTAGAAGATGAAAATACCCTATCGGAAGTTGTTTCTTTATTTGCCCAAAAACTTTGCACCAGCAATTCTGGCACCTCTATGGAATTAATCAAAAAAATGATGAGCGAGACGCAGGGATTTTCTTTGGATGAAAGTTTAAACTATGCAGCAGAAATAAATGCCTTCTCTCGCAGCACCGAAGATTGCAAAAAAGGCATTGCAGCATTTCTAAATAAACAAAAATTAGAATGGTAATAAAGTCAAAAAAATTGGCACAAATCCAAAGCAGTATTTCTTTGTTTTCGTGGCAATTTTTAGATAGTCTACTTGTTTCGCTTAAACACCAAATTGGGTTAAATGGTGGTCAAGGTGTTTGTAAAACATATTGTTCCACTCAGTGATAGTAAGCACTCCAAAAGAATGTGATTCCTTTTTGTCAAAATGTGATTCACCCAATGTTTCCGTTTTTTGAATGTGATTGATTAATCGTTGTTTCTCCATTTCAAAATCCTTTTCATCTGTCACAATAAAAACAGCACCAGTGGGGCTGCCCTTTTTATAAGGCTTGTCGCTAACTACTGCATCTTTTACAAACCATTTTAAAATAGTTTTTACAAATGCATTGGGTTTAGGATGCTTATTTTCATACACCAATTCATAAGTTACATTGCAATGTGCCAACATTTGTGCAACAGACATTTTGCCCCAAGCGGCTTGTTGATTGGGCTGCAAAGTATTTATTCTTGATATAATCTCATTTACTACCTCT
The DNA here is from genome assembly GCA_013297765.1 of Cytophagales bacterium. Lineage (GTDB taxonomy): Bacteria > Bacteroidota > Bacteroidia > Cytophagales > Cytophagaceae > REBA01. Next base: position 2,416 of record JAAFID010000257.1, read on the forward strand.
GATTTGAATATATTTTTCATTGGAATATGTTAGGTTGTCCATCTCTAATTTAGTTTTAATTGGGGATAGAATCCAAATTTAAAAACTGAAATTCACCTTCATTGCCAATAGTGACGCCTATTACAGAATCTTTTTTTATTTTGCCTGCAAGTATTTCTTTAGACAATTCGTTCAAAATACTACGCTGCAAAGTACGTTTCAGTGGTCTAGCACCAAACTGTGGGTCAAAACCCATCTCGCCAAGCTTGTCTAGCACATCGTCCGTTGCTTCTATTTTTATACCAGCCTCTTCTAGTCGTTGTTGAATTTGCTTGAATTGAATGTCCACTATTTTGCGAATTTCTTTTCGAGAAAGTGGGCGAAACATGACCACCTCATCAATACGGTTCAAAAACTCTGGTCGTATTGTTTTTCTAAGCATTTCAAACACTTCTGACTTGGCTTTTTCACTATATTCTTCTTCGTAGTGTACACGCATTTGCTCGCCCATGGTGTCTATTTTTTCACGCATTTCATCAAAACTTTGCTGTATCAAGTGTGCACCAATATTGGAGGTCATGATGATGATGGTATTTTTAAAATTGGCTACCCTGCCCTT
>JAAFID010000258.1 GCA_013297765.1 Cytophagales bacterium
TATAATTTTTAAGTATTTCCACAAACATCCAATTCATCTATTCTTTATAATGTACCAAATATTCTTTGAACCACAATTATTTAACTAATAAAGTTCAAATAACAAATATATCAATGATTAAGCAACCAATTGAATACATTCAAATCGTATTTAGCAAAAAAAGAGATTGACCCTTTCGAATCAATCTCTTAAAATCTATTGATTTTAATTATTACAAAACTCTTCAAAAGCCGATTGCAAATGCTCGGAAATCATTTGAGCATTGCGACCTTCTATGTGGTGTCGCTCTATAAAATGAACCAATTCTCCATCTTTGAATATCGCCATAGCTGGCGATGATGGTGGGTAGGGCATGGTAAATTCTCTTGCTTTAGCAACCGCTTCTTTATCTACACCAGCAAAAACAGTGACCAAATGATCGGGTTTTAAGGTACTTTTTTCAAGCGCCATTTTTACTCCTGGTCTAGCTGCACCTGCCGCACAGCCGCAAACTGAATTGATAACCAACAAAGTGGTGCCTTTGTCGCTACCCAATACCGATTCTACCTCTAAGGCAGATTTTAATTCTTGAAAACCCACAGCAGTAAGGTCTTTACGCATCGGCGATACTAATTCTTCTGGATACATAACTATAGTTTAAAATTTGTTTAAATAAATATAATTTTTAATCTGAACATACAATTTGTAATTAAAACTGAAAACGTAAGACGTAAAACTTAACTGCTACATAAAGCCCAATTCCAACTTTGCAGCCTCGGTCATCATGTCTTGGTTGTAAGGCGGGTCAAATGTCAATTCTACACTTACATCATTAATTCCTTCCACAGCCCTAATTGCGTTTTCAATATTACCAGGAATTTCGCCTGCAGATGGGCATGAGGGAGAGGTCAGTGTCATCAACACAAACACATTATTTACTGGAAATATATTGATGTCGTAAATCAACCCTAGGTCAAAAACGTTCACAGGTATTTCAGGGTCGTACACCGTTTTAATGGCATCTACCACACGCATTTTCAACTCGTCTTCCGATACTAAGGCTTCTGTATTTTCGCTCATGAGAAAGTATTAGATTTAAGTATTAAGATTGAAATGCAATAGCATACATCTTCATTTGTTTTACCATGGCGGCTAATCCATTAGACCTTGTCATAGAAAGATGTTGCTGCATTCCTATTTTGTCTATAAAATAAGGCTCATTGGCAATGATTTCATTCGCCTTATGATTTGAAAACACCTTTATCAAAAGACTTACCAAACCTTTAACTATGACAGCATCGCTATCGGCATAGTAAACCAACCTGCCATCTTGTACCTCTGATGCCAACCATACGGTAGATTGACATCCTTTAATTTTATTCTCGTTGACTTTAAAATGTTCCGGCATTGGGGCTAATTTTTTGCCCATTTCTATAATGTAGGCATATTTTTCATCCCACTCGTCAAACAATTCAAAGTCTGAAATAATCTGGTCTTGTATTTCTTTTATAGTTTCCAATACTTTTACCTCAACATTTTTAATACTTTTGTCAATCCCCATTGCAACTGATTTATTTCTTCCAAAGTATTGTACATAGCAAATGAAGCTCTAGTTGTACCCGCTATGCCACAACGTTCCATTAGGGGCTGGGTACAATGGTGACCAGTACGTACTGCAATACCTTCTTGATCTAGCAATATGCCTATATCTTGGTGGTGTACACCATCAATAACAAAAGAAAGTACACTCACTTTTTCTTTTGCTTGGCCTATTATCTTCAGCCCATCTATTTCCGATAGCAATTTTGTAGCATGTGCCAGCAATACGTTTTCGTGGTCTCTAATTTTTACTTTTGAAATACGTTGAATATAATCAATAGCAGCCTTCAAGGCCACGGTATCGGCAATGTTTGGCGTACCTGCTTCAAATTTATAAGGCAATTCATTCACGGTAAAACTATTGTAGAAAACATCTTTGATCATCTCTCCTCCACCTTGATAGGGTGGCATATTTTCTAGCAAAGCTCGTTTGCCATACAATGCTCCTATGCCAGTAGGGCCATAAAATTTGTGTGAAGAAAGGGCATAAAAATCTGCATCCAAATCTTGTACATCTATATCTAAGTGAGATACCGACTGTGCACCATCTACTACAACTACTGCTCCTACCCCATGTGCCATAGCAATCATTTGCTTGACAGGATTTATAGTTCCTAAGGAATTGGAAACATGATTTATGGCAACTATTTTTACTTTTTCTGAGAGCATTTTTTGATACTCCTCTATCAGCAACTCACCTTCATCATTCATGGGAATAATTTTCACTACTGCTCCTGTTTCTTTGGCAATCATCAGCCAAGGAACAAGGTTAGAATGGTGTTCTAAAGCTGAAACCAATATTTCATCGCCTAGTTTTAATACCGATTTGCCATACGTAAAGGCAACCAAATTAATACTCTCTGTTGTGCCACGTGTAAAAATAACTTGCTCCGGCGAGGGTGAATTTATGAAAGTGCTAAGGGATTTTCTAGTAGCTTCATATTCGGCAGTAGCACGCTCTGCAAGGGTATGAATACCTCTGTGAATATTAGCATTAGCAAATTGATAGTAGTTTACTATGCTGTCAATAACCTGCTTGGGTTTTTGAGTTGTAGCCGCATTGTCTAGATATATTAGTGGCTTACCATTCACCAATTGATTTAAAACTGGAAAATCCAAACGAATTTTTTGTACATCCAAATCGCCTTGCATAGTGGTGTAGGGTTCAATATCGTTGATGAGTGTGTTCATTGGCTTTAAGGCAATGTAATTATGTTGAACAGTCAATTGCAAATGAAACAACAATTTGCATTTACACAAAAAAATAAGCTTCTACAATACCTCTCCCAACTTTTCTACCAGCAATGCCTTCAAAGGTTCTATGGAAATATGTTCTATCACATCTTGTGCAAAGGCGGTAACTAGCAATGCTCTAGCACTGGCTTCCGACAA
>JAAFID010000260.1 GCA_013297765.1 Cytophagales bacterium
ACACAAAAGTGAAATGACCAATGCTAAAAATCAAGAAAAGTGGATAAATGTTTTCGCCCCACACTTTTGACAAAACCACCTCAAAATCTTTCAAATTTTATCAGAAATCAACATTCAAAAAAGTAAAGTGTCAAAATCAGGAAGAAATGACCGAAGCCCAAGGTATAGTAAAGTTGCAATTAAGAGTATTTTAAATGCCAAAAAGTAGATAATGTTATCTTCTTTTTGGCATTTTTTTTATTGTACTTTAGAAAACCTTTACGTCGGTTCCTGTATGTTTTATTTGTAGCAAACCGCCTACTTTCATAGGCTGCCACACCCATCCGTTTTCTTTTAAGTTGGTGCTTTCTTTTAATAATTTCTCAGACACCAAAATCTTTTCTGGTTTTTTGGTCAAGCGAATGGTTTCTGTGGCTTGCTCATCATGTGAGCGGTAAAAAATTTGGATTGTCTTCATTTGCTCATTATCGGTATCTTGAGCCAATCTTTTGTTGATGTCTGGGGCATAATCTACTTGGGTCAGTACCGATGTAGAATGCAAAATATGGTTGGCAAAATCGGGTGCTAGTTCGGGGCAGGCTGCAAATGCTACAAGATAGTGTCTAATAAAATCACCGTATCCATCGGTAAGCCATATTTCATCTCTAGGGTAGTTGTTTTTACCATCGTATGCTACAGAATAGGTGGCCCAGCTAAGTCCTCTTATGGCATTTTGCTTGAAGGTAGTGTCGCCGCACAATTTGCCGTACATAAGTTCAGTAGCCGATTGCCGTGCTGTGTGGCTGTTGCCTGGTACTTTGTAGGCGGTTTGCTCGCACATTACTTCTACCCCGTATTTTGCCCACGTTTTGTCGCCTAAGTTTTTGTGTACCCAATCAAAGATGCCTTTTACTTCTACTTTCCAGTTGGGAAATAGTTCAGGGTTTTCCATCATAAATTTGGCAAAGGTAATGGCGTTGATTTGAGTATCTGACCATACTGGAATATCTTCAAAAAATGGCCCCCATCTGTTGTTTTTTAAGGGATATGCCTTCATCCAAGCTAATATAATGTCAAATGCTTTTTGATAAGCTGGAGTGTCGCCTTCTTTACGTTTTATCAACTCTTGAAATACTTGCAACGTAGCTGTCCAGTTTGCAGTGTAGCTAGACTTGGCTGTTCCTTTGATGGCGCCTGGTAGCCATTTGGTAATAGTGCCTACCTCGCCAGTGATGGCATTTACTTTGAAGGGCAATGGAGAATTGTCGAAATCGCCAACCGTGGTGTGCTTTGCAAGGGTATTGGCGATAAGAATTACGTGTTCCATATATACTTTTTCCGTAGCATGCGGAAAACCATTGGCGCCACAGATTTTATATAATTTTAAAAGCTCCCAAGCAAAAGAACCTGCCTTATCGGGCTGAGTGTAATTTTTACCGATTACCATATCACCATCGTAATAGCCCGAGTAAAGTAGGGAATTATAAGGGTATGGAATATTTGGCCATACAGCAGAAGCAGGCGACAGCGAGTGGGTAAGGTAATAGTCTGCTAAAAACTTCATGTTTTCTTTTACCCGTTCGTTGCCAGTGTACATATATAGCAGTTGCCAAGCCGACATAGCCATTTGCAACTGGTCGCCGCCTAGTCCCCTAGGATCGTTGGTCTTATCTCGCCACACTTGGTGGTTCATATAATAGGGTAGGCCGTTCATATCCACCCTCATGGTATCCCAAAAATGCCATGTACGGTGAATGACGTCGTCAAAAGATTTTCCCAAGTCGGGCGAATACCAGGGTAGAATATTGCCTTTTGTATCTGTTTTAATGTTGTGAAATACCAGTTTCCCTTCTTGTGTACTATCATAGTTGATGGCAGTACGTTGGGCAAAAGTATGGCTACCTATGGCGATGAGTGCCATACAAATAATAGCACTCAAATGTTTTCTGTTTGATTTCAAATTGGTAATTTTTAGCAGTTAATAATAAATAGCAAAACGATTATATTTTATGGTAAATCTAAAGTTATTTATTGAATTACATGATTTGCTATCGGAAAATAAATTGTATTAAATTTTATGAAGGTCAATAAGTTTTAAATCTTTAATATTTTTCAATAATCACCTCATGCAACGCATCAAAATTATAATGCTGGTTATTTAATAAAAAAGAAGTTCCCAGTTGATTGTAGTCGCCACATTTTTTCGATTCTTTAATCATTCTCGACTGCACATTTATCAGAGTATCTACAAAGGTCGAATCGGTGGCTTTAGTATAAATTTGGATGCTATTTGTTATGGGATCGCTAAAGAATTCTATTTCAACATTTTTATAGTTGTAATTTTTTGAAATCGAGAAGTTTCCTGAATTCTTATCCGTGTTTACCACTAACTGATCAAATTCACCTTGGGCAATCTGTGGAAATTTTAAAATTATTTTTGCTGGTTTTGTTACCAACTTACAACATGAGTTTAATAGGGTAGAAATCAATATTAATGATAAACAGATAAAAATTTGATTTGATTTTGACATAACTAAATATTTATCCAATATATATGGTTTTTTTTAGACAGATTAATACACATCTTCACTTCTAGTGAATACCCTCTGTAACGCTCCAATCAAAATACTCTATCCCTGCACATAACCTGAAGAAATCCAGCCACCACCAATCACATCGTCACCTTCATAAAAAACAGCAGCTTGACCCGGGGCAATTGATGCTACATTGATTTTAAAATCTACTTTGATGCGGTCGCCTATTTGCTGAATAATGGCTGGTGTGCCTTCATCATTGTATCGAACTTTGGTAATCGTATCTAGTGGAGCTGGCAAAGTTTCATACTTCATCATGTTCAACTTATCTACCCACATGCCATTGCGGGCCAGCCCTTGCAAGTCTGATAGCACTACTTGATTTTTATCTTTTCGTATTTCTGAAACAAATATGGGATAGCCTAGGGCTATGCCCAAACCCTTGCGTTGCC